>JAYUCA010000364.1:0-2653 GCA_043740535.1 Rhodospirillales bacterium
GAGGCGGAGCCGGGGGCTTCGCCATGGCGATCGGGATGGCGGCGGCGGGCAGCGGCGCTGGCGCGTCCTCGGCCGGGGCCATCGATGCGCCGGGCGGCAGCGGGGCCGGCAGGCGGCTGCCCAGGTCCGCCATGGCGACGAACTGCTTCGGGTCGAGCGTCTTCAACGCCAGGTGCTGCGTGGCCAGCTCGGCCAGGCGCTCAGTCTCGGTCAGCACGGCCCATTCGCTTTTCAGCGCGCCGATGCGCTCCCTGGTCGTGTCGATCTGCTTGTAGGTGCGCGCGATCTCCCGATCGAGCAGCTGCGCGCGATGCTTGGTTTGATACAGGTACAGCCCCGAGCCGGCGGCCAGAAGCATGCAGATGCAGGTCAGGGGGCGGATCATGGGCGTCCAGCGTCCTGGTTCGCGGTGGCGGGATGATGGTCGAGGCGGGCCAGCGCGCGCAGCCGGGCGCTGCGGGCGCGCGGATTGACGGCAAGCTCGGTGGCAGAAGGGCGTTGCGCGCCGCGGGTCAGCAGGCGGAACTGCGGGGCCGGGCGTGCGGTAAGGCCGCGCGGGTCATGCCGCGACGGCGCCGGCGTCTGCCCGGCGGCGTCCTGCATGAAGCGCTTCACCAGCCGGTCCTCCAGCGAATGGAACGACACGACGACCAGGCGGCCGCCCGGCGCCAGCAAGCCGGCGGCGGCGGCCAGGGCGCGCTCGATCTCGCCCAGCTCGTCGTTCACGCGGATGCGCAGCGCCTGGAAGCTGCGGGTGGCCGGGTCGATGCCGGACTTGTCCTTGGGCACCACCGCCCGGATGACGTTGGCGAGCTGCTGCGTGGTCGTGATCGGCGCCTCGGCGCGGGCGATGACGATGGCCCGGGCGATGCGGCGGGACAGCCGTTCCTCGCCGAGCTGGTACAACGTGTCGGCCAGGTCGTCCTCGTCGAGCGTGTTCACGAGGTCGGCCGCCGTCGGCCCGTGCGCGCCCATGCGCATGTCCAGCGGCCCGTCGCTGCGGAAGCTGAAGCCACGGGCGGGGTCGTCGATCTGGAACGAGGAGACGCCGACGTCGAGCACCACGCCGTCCAGCTGGCGGACGCCGCGCGCGGTCAGCAGGTCGATCATGTCGCCGAAGCGGCCTTCGAGCAGATGCAGCCGGCCGGGATGGCGGGCAGCCAGCGCCGCGCCGCGGGCGATGGCGGCGGGGTCACGGTCGATGGCCCATAGCGTGCAGGACGCAGCGCCCAGGATGGCGGCGCTGTAGCCGCCGCCGCCGAAGGTGCCATCCATATAGATGGCGCCGTCGCGGGGGGCGAGGGCGTGCAGCACCTCGGGCAGCATGACGGGGATGTGGGTGAACGTCGTCATGCGGATGGGCCAGGCAGGGTCAAGCCGCGGCTGCGGGCCCTTTCACGGGCCTCGGCAGTGCGCCTTGCAGCCGCGTCCGGTTCCCAGATGTGGAACAGGCGGCCCTGGCCCATGAAGGCGACGGTGTCGGTCAAACCAGCGTGCAGCACCAGAGAATCGGGGAGGATGATCCGCCCGTCCTTGTCTGCTTCCACAGGCCAGGCATCCGCGTAAAGAGCAGTTGTTAAATCATCCATGTCCTCGCTGAATAAATCCATGCGATCGACGGGTCCTGCCAAGGCGTGGAAGACGGCGGCGGGCCACGCCTCGATGCAGGGATGCTTGTGGGACCGGCGCAAGATAAGGGCTGCGGGCGCGGTCTCATTGCCCTGGCGCAGCGCGGTGCGGAACGGGGCCGGGACGGAAACACGGCCTTTGCTGTCGAGCCGGTTCTGGTGGGTGCCGAGGAACTGGCTCATCGCGCTGCGTCCTCCTCCCCTTCAATGCCTGAATGGCCGACCCGATTTTGGGTATCCATGGGGTATCATGGGTAAATATGGTCCGTCAAAGGGAGATCCGGCCGGGGGGCGCGGTGCGGCAGCCGTGAAATCCAATGAAATCAACGCGGGGTAAATCGGATTGAAGATGGCATGTCACCATTGCAGAAACGTCACATATTTCACGGTTTGTTCCGGTCTGCGGCGGCGCCGGCTCCATCCACGCCCGGGCGGGGAGGGAGCCGCATCGAAAGAATGCCAGACGGCCTGTAAGCCGGGTTCTGTCCGGCCCTTGCGGACCGGGACGGCCATTCCTCTGGGACGCGCCTTGCAGCGCGCCTCGCGCGACCAACCCGGGTGACGGGGCGGGAACGCCCCTGCGTCACGGCACTCGCGTGCCGCCGCCGGTCCCCCCTATTCGGTCTTGCTCCCGGTGGGGTTTACCCTGCCGCCCCTGTCGCCAGGGGCGCGGTGCGCTCTTGCCGCACCGTTTCACCCTTGCCTGCGGGGCGTCGGCCGAAGCCTCAGACGCGCAGGCGGTTTGTTTTCTGTGGCACTTTCCCTAGGGTCGCCCCCGCCGGTCGTTAACCGGCACCGTGTTCCCGTGGAGCCCGGACTTTCCTCCACCCCCGAAGGAGCAGCGACCGTCCAGCCGTCTGGCCGGGGGGTGATGCGCCGCGGCGGACGGCCGCGTCAAGGGTGGCATGGCATCACGGGGCGGAAAAGTGATGGCGCTGCTTCCTGCAGCATACGGGCTGGTGATGCTGACCGTCAGGCTCTCGCCGACCAGCAAATTGGACTTGGCAGCTGACAAGGCCAGCGGG
>JAYUCA010000365.1:0-4248 GCA_043740535.1 Rhodospirillales bacterium
CCCTCGCCGTCCAGGCGGACGGGTGCGTCATCCGCACCGTCGAGGGCCTGGCGCCGACGTCCAACCGGATGTCGGTGCTGCAGGAGGCCTTCCGCACCCATTTCGGGCTGCAATGCGGCTTCTGCACGCCGGGCATCCTGATGTCGCTCGATGCCTATCTGCGCGACCATCCCGATGCCGACGAGCCGGGCGTCCGCGAGGTCCTCTCGGGCCACCTGTGCCGCTGCACCGGCTACACCTCGATCGTCACGGCCGCGCTCGCCGCTGCCGCCCAATTGCGGGAGCCCGCCGATGCTTGACCTCGGGACCAGCTTCCTGGCCAGCGTGGAGCGCGACCCCAACGCGCTCGCCATCGTCGATGGCGACGTGCGGCTCAGCTACGCCGCCTGGCTCGACCGCATCGCCGGCGTCGTCGACGGGCTCGACGCGCTGGGCCTGCGTCCCGGCGACCGCCTGCTCACCCTGCTGCAGAACCGCTGGCAGGCCGCGACGCTGCATTGGGCCTGCCAGTTCGCCGGCATCATCGTCACCCCGCTGAACTGGCGCGCGAAGGCCGAGGAGGTCGAATACTGCGCAACCGACGCCGAGGCGCACGCCATCGCCTACGAGGCCGCCTCCGCCGACGCCGTCCTCGGCGCGCCCTGCGCCCTTGCCTTGCCGCGCATCACCCTGCACGCGCCAGGCCCCGGCGAGGCCGGCTTCGACGGCATGACGGCCCGCACCACAATCCAACCCCGTGCCGCGGCGCAGGACTGGTCGCTCATGCTGTACACCAGCGGCACCACGTCCCGCCCGAAGGGCGTGCCCCGGCGCCACCGGGCCGAGCGCGCCGCCGCCATCGCCCACGTGGCGCAGAACCTTTATGGCCGCAACGAGCGCACCCTCGGCGTCATGCCGCTCTATCACACGATGGGCGTGCGCTCCCTGCTGGCCATGTCGCTCATTGGCGGATGCTTCGTCTGCCTGCCGCGCTTCAGCGTGCCCGACGCGCTCGCGCTCATTGCCCGCGAGCGCGTCACCAACCTCTATCTCGTTCCCACGCTGTATCACGACATGCTGGCCCACCCGGCCTTCGCTGCGGCCGACACCTCCAGCGTCCGCAAGCTCGGCTTCGCCGGCGCCCCCATGACCGACGGGCTGCTGCGCCGCCTGACCGAGGCCTTCCGCCCCGAGCTGTTCGTCAACCACTACGGCAGCAGCGAGGTCTATACCTGCACGATCGACCAGGCCGCCGCCGCCAAGCCCGGCAGCGCCGGCCGCGCCGGGCTCAACCAACGCATCCGCGTCGTCCGCCTGGAAGCCGCCACCGCCGAGGACCTGGCGCCGCCGGGGCAGGAAGGTGAGATCCTCGCATCCCTGCTCGGCGACGAGGCCTTCGAGGGCTATTGGCGCCGCCCCGACGCCGACGCCAAATCCCTTCGCGACGGCTGGTACTTCACCGGCGACACCGGCTATTTCGACGCTGACGGCGACCTGTTCGTCACGGGGCGCGTCGATGACATGATCATCACCGGGGGCGAGAACGTCTCCCCGGTCGAGGTCGAGAGCTGCCTGTCGTTGCACCCCGCCGTCGCCGAGGTTGCTGTCGTCGGCCTGCCGGACGAACGCTGGGGCAAGGTCGTCGCCGCCTTTGTAACCGTGGCGGCGCCCGTCACCGCCGCCGAACTCGATGCGCATTGCCGCATCTCGGGCCTCGCCGACTTCAAGCGCCCGCGCCGCATCCTGTTCATCGACGCCATCCCGAAATCCCCGGTCGGCAAGCTGCTCCGCCGCATGCTCGTCGCCGGCGAATACCAGCTTGCCCAATCCCCGCAGAAGGACCCCGTCGCATGAACGACATCCCGGCAACCGACCCCCGCCTCGCTGATCCACGCCTGACCGGCACGGACGGCTTCCACGTCGCCATCGATGGGGCGCAGCAGCGCGGCGACATCGTTCTCGACCGCCCCCCCTACAACATCATCACCATGCCCCAGCGCGATCAGCTCCGCCGCGCCTTCGAGGCGCTCGACGAGGACGACCGGGTGCGCGTCAT
This sequence comes from Rhodospirillales bacterium, assembly GCA_043740535.1. Taxonomy (GTDB): domain Bacteria; phylum Pseudomonadota; class Alphaproteobacteria; order Acetobacterales; family Acetobacteraceae; genus JBBROS01. Next base: position 2,036 of record JAYUCA010000365.1, read on the forward strand.
CGTGCTGCGCTCGACCGGGAAGCATTTCAGCAGCGGCGGCTACATCAAGGGCTTCGTCGAGGCCTCGCCCGAACACGTCAGCAAGCTCGCCTGGAACATGGCCGCCCCGGCGCGCGCCAGCAAGCCGGTGGTGGTCGCCAACCGCGGCTACGCCTTCGGCGTCGGCTTCGAGATCAGCCTCGCCTGCGATTTCCGCCTGGTGTCCGACACCTGCCAATACGCCTTGCCGGAGCAGAAGCTGGGCCAGATCCCCGGTTCCGGCGGCTCCGCCCGTCTTCAGAAGATCGTCGGCATCACCCGCACGAAGGACATCGTCATGCGCTCCCGCCGGATCGGCGCGCAACAGGCGCTGGACTGGGGCATCGCGACCGAGCTGGTGCCCGACGCCGAGCTCGAGGCCGCGACCGACGCCCTGGTCGCCGAGCTGGTCGCCTTCTCGCCGCTGGCCCAGCGCACAGCCAAGAAGCTGCTGAACGACACCGAGGATTCGAGCCTCGCCATCGCCATCGAAATGGAGGGCCACTGCTACTCCCGCCTGCGCTCGTCCGATGATTTCCTCGAGGGCGTCGCCGCCTTCCACGAAAAGCGGGAGCCCGTCTTCAAGGGAAGCTGAGCGCGGCAACGAAAAAGGGGAGGCAACACGATGTCAACGACCGTCTACACGGCCGCACCGGCCAGCAACCGCCAGATCGCCACCGCCACCATCGCCGCCTGCTTCGGCTGGGCGCTGGACCTGTTCGACCTCTTTGTCCTGCTCTATGTGGCGCCCTACATCGGCAAGCTGTTCTTTCCCTCGACCATCCCGACGCTGTCGCTTGCGGCCGTCTATGCCTCGTTTGCCGTCACGTTGCTGATGCGCCCCGTCGGCTCGGCGATCTTCGGCTCCTACGCCGACCGGCATGGCCGCAAGGGGGCGATGGTGGTCGCCATCACCGGGGTGGGCATCAGCACGGCCGCCTTCGGCCTGCTGCCGACCATCGAGACGGTCGGCCTGCTCGCGCCGGTGTTGTTCCTGTTGCTGCGCCTGGTTCAGGGTGTGTTCGTCGGCGGCGTCGTCGCCAGCACCCATACCATCGGGACGGAAACCGTCGGCCCGAAGTGGCGCGGCCTCATGAGCGGCCTGGTCGGCGGCGGCGGCGCCGGGCTCGGCTCGTTGCTGGCATCGGTCGCATTCCTTGCGACCTCCGCCATGTTCCCCGGTGACCAATTCGCGGTCTGGGGCTGGCGGGTGATGTTCTTCTACGGATTGGGCAGCTCGGTGCTTGGCTGGTTCGTGTTCCGCAGCCTGGAGGAGTCGCCGCTGTTCCAGCAGGAGCAGGAGCGCAAGCGCCGCTCCCGTGCCGCCGCCGCCGTCGAGGTCTCGCCGCTGCGCACCCTGTTCTCCCGCCGCTTCCTGCCCATCCTGCTGACCAACCTGCTGATCACGACCGGTGGCGGCGCCGGCTACTACCTGACCAGCGGCTACCTGCCGAGCTTCCTGAAGGTCGTATTGAACGTGCAGAACCAGACCGCATCCGCGATCCTGATCGGCGCCAGCCTCTCCGCCATAGCGGCCTCGTTGATCATCGGCCAGCTGAGCCAGGTCTGCGGCCGACGTCCAACGTTCATCGTGGTCGGTCTTGCGATGGCTGTGTCGATGCCGGCGCTGTATCTGACGCTTGGCAATGCCGGTGGCGACATCCGCACGATCACCCTATGCGCGCTGGGCCTCGCCTTCCTCGGCAATGCCGGATACGCGCCCGTGCTGGTGTTCCTGAACGAGCGGTTCCCAACCGCACTCCGCGCCAGCGGGACGGGGCTCAGCTGGAACATCGGCTTCGCGATCGGCGGCACCTTGCCCACCTTCGTCTCGCTGTCGAGCGCCACGACGGCTGCGCTGCCCCTATCGCTCGCGATCTTCACTGCCGCCGTCTCGCTGCTGCTGGTCGCCGGCGCGATCCTTACGCCTGAGACGCGTGGCGCGCTGACCTGATACCAGCGGCACGAGGCGATGACCCTTCTCTCTCTTCTGGCATCGCTTTGGGGCGTTGGTATCGCGCGCCGGGTTGGCGGGCGGCGGCGTGCCAAAAAAGACTCATAGCAGCGGCCATTGACCCATCCTTCATGGGTCAATCCTTAGCATTACAGTTGCATTTTGACGTTGGTGTGTGCTGCCTGTGCGGCGGCTTGGTGTGCCCTGCGCCATAACGACCATGCGATAACGTGCGCTGGTT
>JAYUCA010000366.1:0-7713 GCA_043740535.1 Rhodospirillales bacterium
ATCGTTTCAGGTTGCTTGGACCTGAAACGAGGTTCCGCGTTCTTAATCAACAAACTAGAGCATGATCGCTTCATCTACCTGAAGCGATCATGCTCTAGAGCGGTATCGTTTCAGGTTGCTTGGACCTGAAACGAGGTTCCGCGTTCTTCATCAATACACTAGAGCTTGATCGCTTCATCTACCTGAAGCTATCATGCTCTAGACCTGATCTATCGGTCCTGGATCGCTTCGCAAGGGCTCGCGATGACGAGTCTTTACTTGATGTCGCTGGTATTGAATCTAACCGGCGGCTACCGCACGATGGTGGACGGGCCGCTCACCGGCATCGCCAGCGCGCCGAGGAACCCATGGTCCCCGTCCGCCCGCGTGCGCGTGTCCAGCCCGAACACCGTGTCGGCGGCGGCCAGCGTGGCGTGGGTGCCGAACAGCCGGTCCCAGATACTGAACACGTCGCCGTAGTTGCTGTTCGTGTAGGGCAGTTGGTTGTGGTGGTGCACATGATGCAGGTTCGGCGTGATCAAGACCCAGCCCAGCACGGTGGCCAGGCGTTCGCGCAGCCGGAACTGCGTATGCGCCAGGATGTTCGACACCGATTCGGCGGTCTGGCGCAGCACCAGCACCTCCAACGACGCGCCGCACAGGATCACCCACGCGATCAGGAACCCGTTGCGCACGAAGGTCTCGCCAGGATGTTCCCGCACCGTGGTCGAGACGTCGATCGCCTGGTCCGTGTGGTGCACCAGATGGACGCGCCAGAAGATCGGCACGTGGTGCATGGCGTAGTGATAGACGTAATCGAGGAAATCCAGCACCACGAACATCAGGCCATACTTGATCCACGGGCTGTCGTGGCCGGGCACGAGATACAGCAGCCCCCAATGCGCCTCCGTCGCCCAATGGGCAAAACCGACGCAGATGACTGTCATGCCGATCTGAATCGGCAGGGCGCAGAGCGCGAACATTGCGTTGATGCGGGCGCGCCGCGTCTTCCGGCCGGCGGAGGCGCCCAGCCACGCCCGCTCCGCGCTCCAGCAGCCGACGATGACCAGGCCGAACAGCATGGACTGCACCGCCGTCGCATGGACGACGAGAAGGTCGGCCAGGTCGCTCAATGCCGTGCGCCCTGTGCGCGTGTGCTCGTCATGGCGTGGCCATGTCCTTCAATGCAGGAGGTCAGGAATGGGTGGACAAGGCTTGAAATGCGTCGCGCGGCGGGCGGCCTGGACGCGCCTTGGCAGGGGGCATGGCAGGTCTGCGGCCGATTGGCCAGCCCGGACGTCGCTTCAACTCACCCGCGCCCAGCCCCCGGCGCCCAGATGCGCCACCTGCCCCGCGGCCACGGTGGCGACGACCGCGCCCGAATCGGCACGGATCAGCACCAGGTCCGCCCGCTTCCCCTCCGCGATCGAGCCACGGTCGTGCAGCCCGGCCGCGCGCGCCGGGTTGCCGCTGATCAGCGCCCAGGCCGCCACCAGGCCCAGCGGCCCGCGCGCCAGGCTCAACGCCGCCTGCGCCATGGCCGGATAGAAGTAGTCGCTGCACAGCACCGTGCAGACCCCCTGCTCGCTCAGCGCCGCCGCCGAGGCCCGACGGGAAAGCCCACGCCGGGGCGGGGCTGCAGCTGCCGCTCGAACGCGTCGCCGTGCAGATCGACGATGCCAGGCAGCACCAGCAGACCGCTCGCATCGATCCGTCGGGCAGCCCCCGCGGTGGCCCCCAACCCGGCGATCACCCCGTTCGCGATCAGCAGGTCCGTCGCCGCCAGACCCGTCTCCAGCAGAACCCGGCCCCCATCGATCCGCAGCGCCATCGTGTGCCCTTTCCCCCGGCGCGGCCTTGTAGCGCGGAAAACCTTGCTTGCGAATCGCCCCGCGCGGTCCCTAATCCTGGGCGATGGTCCATATCCTGAAGCTCGCCGTCGGCATCCGCGACATCGCGCACCTCCGCCACGTGCAGTCCGTCCGCCAGGCCGCCACCCCGCCGCTGCGCCACCAGACGCGCAACGGCCCCCGCCGCAAGGACGAGATTATCCAGGATGGCAGCATCTACTGGGTGATCTCCGGCGCCGTGCTGGTGCGGCAGCGCGTGCTGGACATCACCGAGGACCAATGGGACGACGGCTCCCGCTGCGCCGGCCTGGTGCTGGACCCGGCGCTGATCCAGGTGGAAGGCCGGCCGGTCAAGGCGTTCCAGGGCTGGCGCTACCTGGAGGCGGCGGACGCGCCCGCAGACCTCACGGAGGCGGATTTCGCGCCCGAGGCGATGCCCCCTGCCCTTCGACAGCAACTGCGGGCGCTGTGCCTGATCTGACGGGCGCACTATTTTCGCTTTCCTCGCTCCTTCGGGCAGGGGAATCGCATATGACCGTTCTCCGTTGCTATACCGTCATGGCCGGGCTCCGACCCGGCCATCCACGCGTGGGCAGCCGCTCGTGTGCGGGAAATTAAAGCGCGATGTTTCAGCACCCTCGCGTTATACGTCGTGAACCGCGTGGATGCCCGGGTCGAGGCCCGGGCATGACGAAACCGGACCCAATTTCCCATAAGCGATTGCCCTGCCTGAAAGAGGGAGCGGGAAGGCACCCCGTCCCTATCAGCGAAATAATCGCCGCTGTGCCCTTTTCGGCACTTGCACCGAAGATGACGCTGGATGATAGATTGGCCAGTGCCCTAACACGGGGCGTTCATCTTCCCTCTGAACCCGCCGGAGTCTTCCATGGTTTCCCGCCACCGCGTGATCGCCGCCGTTCTCGGCCTCGTCCTGCCGCTGCTGTTCGCCGGGGTGGCCGATGCCGCAACCCGGCATCACCACAGAAGCCGGCATGCGGCGCACCTGTCCGCCGCGAACGATTATCACCGTAAGCACCACGCGAGCATCCATCGGATCAGGAGCACCACGCACCGCTCCGTCCCTGTCACCGCCGGGAGCTGATCGGCCGTGCTGACGCGCCGCAGCCTGTTTGCGGCGCTGGCGGCAGCGGCCGCCGGCGCGCAGCCCGCCCTGGCGGCCGTCCGGGATCACCCGCCGACCTCCAACGGCGAGCTGCAGGACCGGCAGGAACGGCTCGACCGCCGCCACGAGTATGGCACGACGCGGTATCCCGGCCGGGGGCGGTCGCTCAAATCCTCCCGGGCGGCCAGCAGGACGCGGCGCTACTGACAGCCGGCCGTCACAGCAGCCGCACCAGCCCGTCCCACTCGGCAAGGGTCAACGTCTCCGCCCGCCGCGTTGCCTCGATGCCCGCCCGGTCCAGCAAGGCCTCGCCGCCCAATCCCCGCAGGCTGCCGCGCAGCATCTTCCGCCGCTGCCCGAAGGCGGCCGCCGTCAGACGCTCCATGGCGGTGAACAGGTCCGGCGGCGGCTGCTCGGCTTTCGGGACCAGGCCCACGACCGCCGACCACACCTTCGGCGGCGGCGCGAAGGCCCCCGGCGGCAGCCGCAGCAGCAGCGTCGCGCGGCAGGTCCATTGCGCCAGCACGCTCAGCCGCCCGAACGCCGGCGTGTCGGGCGCGGCGCAGATCCGCTCCGCGACCTCCAGCTGGAACATCAGCGTCATCCGTTCCCATTCCGAAGCCTGACGCAGCCAGCCGACCAGCAGCGGGGTGGCGACGTTGTACGGCAGGTTCGCCGCCAACACCCGCGGCGCCGGCGCCAGCGTCGCCAGGTCCAGCCGCGTCGCATCGGCCTCCAGCACATCGAGCCGTCCGGGATAAGCCGCCTGCAGCTCGGCGAGCGCCGCGATCGCCCGCCGGTCCAGCTCGACGGCCAGCACGTGGCTGGCCTTGCTGTCCAGCAGCGCCCGGGTCAATCCGCCCGGCCCGGGCCCCACCTCCACCACATGCCGCCCATCCAGCTGCCCGGCCTGCTGGACGATGCGCCCGATCAGCCCGGGGTCCAGCAGGAAGTGCTGGCCCAGCGACTTGCGCGCATCCAGCCCGTGCCGCGCGATGACGTTCTTGAGCGGCGGCAGATCGACCATCCACCCTGTTCACAACCCCGGCTTCGCAGTGTCAAGCTTGCACTATTGCGGTATCGTTTCAGGTTGCGTGGACCTGAAACGAAGTTCCGCGTTCTTCACGACGCCGCCAGTCTGCCGCGCGATCACCGCCTCCTCGTCGGTCGGGATCACCCAGACCTCTGCCACGGCGCCCGCCGGGCTGATGCGCCCCGGCGCCGGCGCCGCGGCATCGACCGCCAGCCCCATCCAGCCCAGCCGGTCGCACACCAGCGCCCGCACCTGCGCGTCGTGCTCGCCGATGCCGCCGGTGAACACCAGGCCGTCGATGCCGCCCATGGCCGCCGCCATCCCGGCTGCGTCCTGCGCCACGCGGTAGGCGAACAGATCGATGGCCGCCGCCGCCATCGGCGCCGCGCTGCCGTGCAACGTGCGCATGTCTGCCGACACGCCGGACACGCCCAGCAGCCCGGCCTCGTGATACAGCAGGTGCTCAACCTCGCTTGCCGTCATGCCGCGCTGCTGCAGCAGATACAGCACCGCGCCCGGGTCCAGGCTGCCGCAACGCGTGCCCATCACGAGGCCATCGAGCGGCGTCATGCCCATCGTCGTATCGACGCTGCACCCCGCCAGCAGCGCGCACAGGCTGGCCCCGCTGCCCAGATGCGCGACGATCGTCCGCCCCGCGGCCAGGCCCGGCGGCAGCCGCCCGGCGATCCACTCGTACGACAGGCCATGGAACCCATATCGCCGCAGCCCGAGCCGCCCCGGCAACGCCATCCGCCGCGCCGCCGCCGGCATCGTGCCATGGAACGCCGTATCGAAGCACGCCACCTGGGGCATGTCCGGCTGCGCCGCCGTCACAGCGCGGATGGCGGCGACGTTGTGCATCTGGTGCAGCGGCGCCAGCGGACACAGCGCCTCGATCTCCGTCAGCACGGCATCGTCGATCAGCGCCGGGCCGGCGAACCGGTCGCCGCCATGCACGATCCTGTGCCCCACGGCCGCGATCGCGGACCCCTCCAGGTGCTGCTGCACCCAGTCCAGCAGCGCCGGCAGCACCGCCTCGTGCCCCACGCCCTCGACCTTCGGCGGATCGAGCCGCGTGCCGTCCGCCCCCGTCGCCGAAGCCGTCGGAGCGTCGGTGATGGCCTCGAACGCGCCCCGCAGCACTGCCCGCGCACCCTGGAACAGCGCGAACTTCAGGCTGCTCGACCCGGCGTTGATCGTCAGGACCGCCATCAGGCCGGCCAGCGCCAGTCCCGGATTTCAGGCATGTCCTGCCCGTGCTCCCGCACATAGGCCGTGTGGTCCACCAGCCGGTCGCGCAGGTGCTGCACCAGATGCGCCGACACGTCGGTCACGCGCTTCACCCGCTCGATCGCCGCCATCGCCAAGGTGAAGCGGTCCAGGACGTTCAGCACCGTCATGTCGAACGGCGTCGTGGTCGTGCCTTCCTCGCGGAAGCCATGCACATGGAAGCGGCCGGCGCAGGACCGCCCATGGATCAGCCGGTGCACCACCCACGGGTAGCCGTGGAAGGCGAAGATCACCGGGCGGTCCGCGGTGAACAGGCTGTCGAACACGCTGTGCGCCAGGCCATGCGGATGCTCCGACGGCGGCTGCAGCGCCATCAGGTCCACGACGTTGACCACCCGCACCCGCAGGTCGGGCATGTGCGTGCGCAGCAGATCGACCGCCGCCAGCGTTTCCAGCGTCGGCACGTCGCCGGCGCAGGCCATCACCACGTCCGGCGCCTCGCCCGCGTCGTTGCTCGCCCAGCTCCATAGGCCCGCGCCGGCCGCGCAGTGCCGGATCGCCGCATCGCGGTCCAGCCATTGCGGCGCCGGCTGCTTGCCCGCCACGATGACGTTCACGTAGTTCCGGCTGCGCAGGCAGTGGTCCATGACGCTCAGCAGCGTGTTGGCGTCGGGCGGCAGGTAGATGCGCACGACCGAGGCCTTCTTGTTCGCCACATGCCCGATGAACCCCGGGTCCTGGTGGCTGAACCCGTTATGGTCCTGCCGCCACACATGGCTGGTCAGCAGGATGTTCAGGCTGGCGGTCGGCCGCCGCCAGGCCACCCGCTGCGACGCCTCCAGCCACTTGGCGTGCTGGTTGAACATGCTGTCGACGATGTGGATGAACGCCTCGTAGCAACTGAACAGCCCGTGCCGCCCGGTCAGCAGGTAGCCCTCCAGCCAGCCCTCGCACAGATGCTCGCTCAGCACCTCCATCACGCGGCCATCGGGCCCCACATGGTCGTCCGTGGGCAGCAGTTCCCCCATGCTCTCCCGGTCCGTCACCTCGAACACGTCGTCCAGCCGGTTGCTGGCGGTCTCGTCCGGGCCGAACAGGCGGAAGCTGGTCATGTTCGCCTTCATCACGTCGCGGATGAAGCCGCCCGTGACGCGGGTGGCCTCGGCGTCCTTGGCGCCGGGGTGCGGCACGTCGACGGCGTAGCCGCGGAAATCGGGCAAGGCGAGGTCCCGCAGCAGCAGGCCGCCGTTTGCATGCGGGTTCATGCCCATGCGGCGGCCCCCGGCCGGCGCCTGGTCCAGGATCGCGGGGATCGGGCCGCCTTGCTCGGTGAACAGCTCCTCGGGCCGGTAGCTGCGCATCCATTGCTCGAGCTGCAGCAGCCGCTCTGGATGGCTGTCCAGCTTGTCGAGCGGCACCTGGTGGGACCGCCACGTGCCCTCGACCGGCTTGCCATCGACGAATTTCGGCCCGGTCCAGCCCTTCGGCGAGCGCAGCACGATCATCGGCCAGGCGGGTCGCGACCGGTCGCCTGCACCCTGGATCGCGGCGATCCGGTCCAGCGCCGCATCCAGCGCCGCCGCCATCGCCCGGTGCATCGCCTCCGGCTCGTGCCCGGCCACCACCACCGGCGCCCAGCCATAGCCGCGCAGCAGCGCCAGCAGCTCCGCTTCGGGGATGCGCGCCAGCACGGTCGGCCCGGCGATCTTATAGCCGTTCAGATGCAGGATCGGCAGCACGGCGCCGTCCCGGCCTGGCGTCAGGAACTTGGACCCGTGCCAGCTGGCCGCCAGCGGCCCCGTCTCCGCCTCGCCGTCGCCCACCACGCAGGTGGCGACCAGGTCCGGGTTGTCGAACACGGCGCCGGTGGCGTGCAACAGGGAATAGCCCAGCTCCCCGCCCTCGTTGATGCTGCCGGGCACGTTGCAGGCGACGTGGCTGGGGATGCCGCCAGGGAAGCTGAACTGCCGGAACAGCCGCGCCATGCCCGCCTCGTCGCGGGTGATGTGCGGAACCATCTCGGTGTAGCTGCCCTCCAGCCACGCGCTGGCGACCATGCCCGGTCCGCCATGGCCCGGGCCGCACACATAGATCATGTCCAGGTCCCGCGCGCGGATCACCCGATTAAGGTGGGCGTAGATGAAGTTCAGCCCCGGCGTGGTGCCCCAATGCCCCAGCAGGCGCGGCTTGATCTGGTCGATCGTCAGCGGCTCCCGCAGCAGCGGGTTGCCGCCCATCAGGTAGATCTGGCCGACCGACAGGTAGTTGGCAGCCCGCCACCACAGGTTCAGCCGGTCGATATCGGTAGTGTCCATGGGGTGCTCCGTGCCGACGCCTAACACGGGCGTCGCACACGAAAGCCGGGCCCGCCACCGCGGTCACGCAGTTGTGCTGGGAGACTAGAGCGGTATCGTTTCAGGTTGCTTGGACCTGAAACGAGGTTCCGCGTTCTTAATCAACAAGCTAGAGCTTGATCGCTTCGTCTACCTGAAGCGATC
>JAYUCA010000367.1:0-1744 GCA_043740535.1 Rhodospirillales bacterium
TCTACGACACGCGCTGCCCCTATTGCCGGAAGATGACCCCGGTGTTGGCCGACCTGGTGCGCGCCGACCCGAAGGTGAAGCTGGTCATCAAGGACATCCCGATCCTGGGCCCGGCAAGTGAACTGGAAAGCCGCGGGCTGCTGGCTGCCCAGCGCCAGGGCGGCTATTTCAAGCTGCAGGAGGCGCTGATGACCGGCAACCGCACCACGACCCGCGACACGCTGCGCGCCGACGCGGACCGGCTGGGCCTGGATGGCGGCCGGCTGATGCGCGACATGGACGACCCGCCGATCAAGGCGCGGCTGGCGGCGAACACGCAGGTAGCGCGCGAGATCGGCATCGACGGGACGCCGGCGATCGTCATCGGCCAACGGCTGTTCGCCGGCGCCACGGAGTTGAAGGACCTGCAGGAGGCGGTGGCCGAGGCGCGGAAACGGTAGCGGCCGTCCACCCGGGCCTGGGGCGTCAGTGCACGAACACCCGCACCTCGCGGGCCGGCGCGCTTCCGTCCGGGCGAGCCGCCAGCCGGACGCGCGCCGGCGGCACGCCCTGGGCTCCGATCAGGCGGGCGACGGCGGCGGCCTCGGCGCCCAAGGGCATGTCGCCGGCCGAGTCCGGCGGCTGCATCTCCACCACGTCGAACACGACGGTCGGCTTGCGGGCCAGCGCGGCGGCGACGGCCTGCTTGAGGGCGGCGCCATAGATATCCGGGGTGGCCGACGGCGCGATCGTCAGCAGCGCCGGCGGGCCGATCTGCGGTGGCGCGGCCGCCGGCGTGGCCGCCGCGGCGATCACCGGCTTCTTGTCCGCATCCGGGTTGAAGGTCCGCTGATCGATCAGCGTGCAGCCGCACACGGCTGCCGCGGCGACAAAAGCCAGCAGCTTCACTGGCGGTATTCCGGGGCTTCGGCGTCCAGGGTCCGCTTGATGCTCTCCAGATGCAGGCGGGCGCTTTCGCGGTCGCCTTCGCGCATCTGCCGGGCGGTCAGCTCGGCGATGTCGGGCGGCACCGGCTTCAGCGTGCGGCCCGTCGACAGCGCCAGGCGCTGCACCTCGCACGCGCGCTCCAGATAGTAAAGGTCGTCCCAGGCTTCGGCGATGCTGGCGCCGACGACCATCACGCCGTGGTTGCGCATGAACACGACGTCCGCGTCGCCGATGCTGGCGGCGATGCGGTCACCCTCGGCCTCGTCCAGCGCGATGCCGTTGTAGTCCTCGTCGACGATCGTGCGGCCCAGGAACTTCAGCGCCGTCTGCCCGGCCCAGACCAGCGGCGGACCCTCCAGCATCGTCATCGCGGTGGCGTTCGGCATGTGGGTGTGGAAGGCGGCGCGGGCCCTCGGCAGCGCCTTGTGCACGCGCGCATGGATATAGAACGCGGTTGCCTCCGGCTCTCCCACCCCGTCCACCACGCGGCCATCCAGGTCGCAGACCAGCAGGCGGGAGGCGGTGATCTCGTGAAAGCCCCAGCCGTACGGGTTCACCAGGAACAGCGAATCCGACCCCGGCACCATGGCCGAGAGGTGGTTGCAGATGCCCTCGTGCAGGCCCAGCCGGCTGGCCATGCGGAAGCAGGCGGCCAGGTCGACCCGGGCCTGCCACGCCGCCGGGTCATCGAGGGCCGCGTGCCTGCGGAGGGCGGGGGCGGCCGGCGTGGGCGGCGAGAAGGCGTGCGCCATCATGGATGCTCCGGGCTTGCGGGCGGTGGTGGTGGGGCTAGTGTGCGCCGCTTCGAAACAGGCGG
>JAYUCA010000368.1:0-5234 GCA_043740535.1 Rhodospirillales bacterium
CCACCGGTCCGCAACGCCCGCCAGGCCTTGGTCGAAATTTCCCCGCCCACGCCGGCAGGATCCCCCATGGTGAGGGCCAGCATCTGCTACCCGCCCACCAGGAAAACGGCCTCGCACCGTACCGGGAAGTTCACCGAGTTCGCGATGAAGCACTTCGCGTGCGCATCGGCATGCAGCCCCCGCGCCCGTGCCAGATCGGTCCCCGCCGGCACCGTGATCTCCGGTTGCAGCACGACCTCCTTGAACCGGCCGCCGCCGTCCAGCGCCTCGATCATCACGCCTTCGGCCACGTCCTGGTAGGCCTGCACAACGATCCCGGCCTCGGCGCACAGATGCAGATACCACAGCATGTGGCAGGCGCTCAGCGAGGCGACCAGCGTTTCTTCAGGGTTGTAGCGGGTCTTGTCGCCGCGGAAGGCCGGGTCGGACGACCCGGGGATCACCGGCTTGCCGGGCACGGCGATCTCATGCGCGCGTTGGTAGCTGCGATAGGACGCCGTTCCGGTTCCGGTGTTGCCGGTCCAGGTCACCGTGACCGAATAGGTGTGATCCCGCGGCGATTCGACGCTCATGCGCTAGATATGGAGCGCCCGGCCCTCGACCGCCAGCGCCGCCTCCTTCACGGCCTCGCTGAGGCTCGGGTGCGCGTGGCAGATGCGGGCCACGTCCTCGCTGCTCGCGCCGAACTCCATCGCCGTCGCCAGCTCGGCGATCAGCGTGCCGGCGTCCGGGCCGATGATGTGCGCGCCCAGGATGCGGTCGGTCGTCTTGTCGGCCAGGATTTTCACGAACCCGTCCGTCGAGCCCATCGCCCGCGCCCGGCCGTTCGCCGTGAACGGAAACTTGCCCACCTTGTAGGCCGCACCGGATGCCTTCAGCGCGTCCTCCGTCAGGCCGATGCTGGCCACCTCCGGCCACGTGTAGACCACGCCGGGGATCACGTCGTAGTTCACGTGCCCGGCCTGGCCTGCCAGCCGTTCCGCCAGCGCCACGCCCTCTTCCTCGGCCTTGTGCGCCAGCATCGGGCCCGTGATCACGTCGCCGATCGCGTAGATGCCCGGCACGTTCGTCGCGTAGTGCGCATCGACCGCGACCCGCCCGCGGTCATCCAGCAGGACGCCAGCCTCCTTCAGCCCCAGGCCTTCGGTGAAGGCGCGGCGACCGATCGACACCAGCACGACGTCGGCGTGCAGCGACTCTGCCTCGCCGCCCTTGGCCGGTTGGACGATCAGCTCCACCCCGTCCGGCCCGGGCACCGCCGCCGTTACCTTCGTCGACAGGCGGAACTTGATGCCCTGCTTGCCCAAGGTCCGCTCGAATTGGCGGCCCACCTCGGAATCCATGCCCGGCACCAGGCGGTCCAGGAACTCGACCACCGTCACCTCGGAGCCCAGCCGCTTCCACACGCTGCCAAGCTCCAGCCCAATATAGCCGCCTCCGATCACCACGAGGTGCGCGGGCACCGTGTCCAGCTCCAGCGCGCCGGTGCTGCTGACGACCTGCTTCTCATCGACCTCGACGCCCGGCAGCGGGATGCTCTCGCTGCCGGTCGCGATCACGATGTGTTTTGCCGAATGGGCGGTCCCGTCGACATCGACGACACCGGCCGAGGCCACGCGGCCCGCGCCCTTCAGCCACGTCACCTTGTTCTTCTTGAACAGGAACTCGACGCCCTTCACGTTGGCCGACACAACCTCGTCCTTGCGCGCCTGCATCCGCGCGAGGTCGAGCCGGATGCCCTCGACCATGATCCCGTGGTCCTTGAAGTGGTGGGACACCTCGTCGAAGTTCTCGCTGGACTGCAGCAGCGCCTTGCTGGGGATGCAGCCGATGTTGAGGCACGTGCCCCCCAACGTCGCGCGCTTCTCGACGCAGGCGACCTTCAGCCCAAGCTGCGCCGCGCGGATGGCGCACACGTAGCCGCCGGGGCCGCCGCCGATGACGATGACGTCGAACGCAGAACTATCGGACAAAACCGTCTCCTTGCTTCCCCCGCTTCCCAGCGGGCGGGGGTGGGTGTGGCTGCGTGCCGGGCTCAGAGGTCCAGCAGCAGCCGGCGCGGGTCCTCGACGCCTTCCTTCACGCGCACCAGGAAGCTGACGGCCTCTTTCCCGTCGACGATCCGGTGATCGTACGACAGCGCCAGATACATCATCGGCCGGATTTCGACCTTGCCGCCGATCGCCACCGGGCGGTCCTGGATCTTGTGCATGCCCAGGATGCCCGACTGCGGCGCATTCAGGATCGGCGTGCTCATCAGGCTGCCGTAGACGCCGCCGTTGGTGATCGTGAAGGTGCCGCCGGACAGCTCGTCCAGCTTCAGCTGGCCGTCGCGCGCGCGGCGGCCGAAGCCCTGGATGGCGCCCTCGATCTGGGCGAAGCCCATCTGGTCGGCGTCCTTCACGACCGGCACCACCAGCCCGTTCGGGCCGCCGACCGCGATGCCCATATGGACGAAGCGCTTGTAGACGATGTCGTCGCCGTCGATCTCGGCGTTGACGGCCGGGAACTCCCGCAACGCCGCCACGCAGGCCGCAACGAAGAACGACATGAAGCCCAGCCGCACGCCGTTATGCTTCTTCTCGAACGCGTCCTTGTATTCCGACCGCAGCGCCATCGCCGCCGACATGTCCACCTCGTTGAAGGTGGTCAGCATCGCGGCGTTGTTCTGCGCCTCTTTCAGCCGCTGCGCGATCGTGCGGCGCAGGCGGGTCATCTTCACCCGTTCCTCGCGGACGTCGTCGGTCCGTGGGGCCTTGGGCGCCGCCGCCGCGGCCACCGGCGCCGGCCGCGCCACGAAGGCCAGCACGTCGCCCTTCGTGATCCGGCCGTCCTTGCCGGACCCCGAGATGTCGCCCGCTTCGATCTTCCGCTCCTCGATCAGCTTCGCCGCCGACGGCATGGGCGCATGGGCAGGGGCCGCTGGCGCCGGCCCCGGGGCCGGATTGACGTCCAGCGACGGCATCGCCGGCCGCGCGACCGGTCCCCGCGCCGGCGGCGGCGGATTGACGCCGGCGCTTGGCAGGGCCGCGGGCGCCGGCGCGCGCGGGGTTGCGACCGCTGCCTCCAGCAGCGCCAGGACGGCGCCCACGCTGACCTCCGCACCCTCGGGCGCCATGATCTCGCCCAGCATCCCCGCACCCGGCGCCGGCACCTCGACCGTCACCTTGTCCGTCTCCAGCTCGACCACCGGCTCATCGACCGCGACCGATTCCCCCGCCTTCTTCAACCACCGCGCGACCGTCGCCGTGGTGACGCTCTCGCCCAGCGTCGGAACCTTGATCTCGGTGGACATCGCTTTCCCTGCTTCCTTAAATGAGGCCCAGCGCCTGCTGCACCAGCCTGGCCTGCTGCGCCGCATGCACCTTCGCCAGGCCCGTCGCCGGGCTCGCGGCGCTTTCCCGGCCGACGTAGATGGGCCGCGTGGCGCGGCCGCCGATGCAGCCCAGCACCGACTCGATCAGCCGATCGACGAAGCTCCAGGCGCCGTTGTTCATCGGCTCCTCCTGGCACCACACCACCTCGGCGTTCGTGTACGGCGCGAGCGCCGCACCCAGGGTCTTCGCCGGGAACGGGTAGATCTGCTCCAGCCGGACCAGCGCCACGTCGGCGACGCCCTTGTCGCGGCGTTCCTGCAGCAGGTCGTAATAGACCTTGCCGGTGCTGATCACGACGCGCTTCACCGCCTCGGGCGCCACCTTCAGCTCCGACTCGGGGATCACGAACCTGAAGCGGCTGCCCTCGGCCAGGTCGGCCAGGGGGCTTACCGCCAGCTTGTGCCGCAGCAGGCTTTTGGGCGTCATGATCACCAGCGGCTTGCGGAAGTTGCGGCGAAGCTGCCGGCGCAGCGCGTGGAAGTAGTTGGCCGGAGTCGTCAGGTTGCACACCGCCATGTTCCGCTCGGCGCAAAGCTGCAGATACCGCTCCAGCCGGGCGCTGCTGTGCTCCGGCCCCTGGCCCTCATGCCCATGCGGCAGCAGCAGCGTCAGCCCGCTCATGCGCAGCCACTTCGTCTCGCCGCTTGCGAGGAACTGGTCGATGATCACCTGCGCGCCGTTGGCGAAGTCGCCGAACTGCGCTTCCCACAGCACCAGGGTGCGCGGATCGGCAAGAGTATAGCCGTATTCGAAGCCGAGCACGCCCACTTCGGACAGCAGCGAGTTGTAGACTTCGATCTTGGCCTGTTCGGGCGCGATGTTGTTGAGCGGGGTGTATTCGTCCTGGTTGACTTGGTCGGTCAGCACCGCATGGCGCTGGCTGAAGGTGCCACGTTGGCAATCCTCGCCGGACAGCCGCACGCGGTGGTTGTCCATCAAAAGGGCACCGAAGGCCAAGGCCTCGCCGGTGGCCCAGTCGATGCCCATACCGGTGTCAACGACCGCGGTTTTCTTGGCGTCGAGCTGGCGGGCGATCTTCGGGTTCAGGTTGAAGTCGGCCGGCACCTGGCTGATCGCCACGCCGATGCTCTTCAACTCCTTCTCGGTCACGCCGGTGGGCCCATCGGTCCATTCGGCCTGATCGTCCGGCTGCTTCAGGCCGGACCAGTGGCCTTCCAGCCAGTCGGCCTTGTTCGGCTTGTATTCCTTGGCGACGGCGTAGCTCTCTTCCATCTTGGCCATCAGCCCGTCCCACATCGCCGTCGCTTCGGCGGCGGTGATCGTGCCTTCGGCGATCAGCTTCTCCGCATACAGGGTGCGGGTGGTCTTCAGGTCCTTGATGGCCTTGTACATGATCGGCTGCGTGAACGCGGGCTCGTCCGTCTCGTTGTGGCCGTGGCGGCGGTAGCAGACGATGTCGAGCACGAAATCACATGCGAATTCCTGGCGGAACTCGGCGGCGAACCGGGCGCACCACACCACGGCCTCAGGGTTGTCGCCGTTCACGTGCAGGATCGGCGCCTGGATGCTTTTGGCCACGTCCGTGCAGTACAGCCCGGAATAGGCGTGGGCGGGCACGGTCGTGAAGCCGATCTGATTGTTGGTGATGACGTGGACCGTGCCGCCGGTGCGGTAGCCGATCAGCTTGCTCATCGCCAGCGTCTCGTACACCAGGCCCTGCCCGGCGAACGCGGCGTCGCCGTGCATCAGGATGCCCATCACGCTGCGCCGGGTCTTGGTGTCGCCGGCCTCGTCCTGCCGGGCGCGCACCTTGCCGACCACGACGGGGTCGACCGCCTCCAGGTGCGACGGGTTCGGTTGCAGCGAGATGTGCACGGTATGGCCGCCGGCCTCGAT
>JAYUCA010000369.1:0-1517 GCA_043740535.1 Rhodospirillales bacterium
CAACGCCCGCAGCACCGATGGATGCTGCGCGATGCCCCAGATGCCCAGCAGCGCGATGACGATGAACCACACCGTCATGACCGGGCCGAACAGGCGGCCGATCTTCGCCGTGCCCAGGGGCTGCACCAGGAACAGGCCTGCCAGCACCACGACCGTCGCCGGCAGCACATAGGGCGTGAAGCTGGGCGTGGCGATCGTCAGGCCCTCCAGCGCAGACAGCACCGAGATGGCCGGCGTGATGATGCCGTCGCCATAGATCAGCGCGGCGCCGAACAGGCCGACCAGCACGACCAGCGGCCGCTTGGCGGTCTGCACGCCCAGCAGCGACATCAGCGCCAGGATGCCGCCCTCGCCGTCATTGTCGACGCGCATCACGAACAGCACGTATTTGACCGACGTGATGATCACCAGCGTCCACACCAGCAGCGACAGCAGGCCCAGGATGGCGGCGGGCGTGACGGGCCCGGCCAGGTCAAGCACGGTCTTCAGCGTATACAGCGGGCTGGTGCCGAGGTCGCCATAGACGACGCCGAGCGCGGTCAGCGTCAGCGGGGCCAGACCGGCCTTGTGCGCGGTGTCGGTCATGGATCGATGTCTCCTGGAGCATGCAGGGGAACGGCGCGACCGCCGAGCCTGGTGGCCCGGGATGCCCGCATTCCCCCCGGTTGCGGGTCAGGCGCTACCGGCATTCGGCCCGCAGCGCCGCCCGGTCGGCGTCCGAGATCGACTCGCCGAGCTGGGCGCGTTCGAGGATCCCGGCGCAGCGGGAGGGCCGCGGCGGCCTGGAAGGAGGCCCGGGGCCCAGTCCGGTAGCCAGTCCGGACGGCGGCGCGGCAATGCGGACCGGAAGCGCCGCCGCCGCCCGCACCTCGTACGGCGCCATGTCGGCCCGCACGGGGCCCACGGCGGCCATGGCCTGCTGCAGCGCCGCCAGATAGGGCCCGGCCGGCTCGGCGCCGGGGCGGGCGCCGAGGTCGAGCGGCGCCGGGCTGGCGACCAGCGTCAGCAGACGCGGGCCGGGGGCGGACCCGGCGGGCTGCGGGATCGACAGGCGCAGCTCCTCGGCGCGGGCATCGACAGGCCGCACCGGCAGGTGCAGCACCATGCCGTCCGCCTGGAACAGGTCGAGCCGCACGGCCTGGGACGCCCCACCACGGATGGTGACCACCAGGCTGTCACCAGCGGACACGGCCCGTTGCATCGGCGCCATCAGCCGCCCGCCGGAGGCGCGGGTCTGCCGGACCGATGCGCCCAGCGCCTCGATCGGCGCGCAGGCGAAGGCGGGCAACAGCTCCACGCCGCTGCCAGCCCCCGTCTTCCCGCCGGGCCCGGCGGCGCCCACCACATGGACGCCCCGGGTCACCGCGGTCTGCCGGATGAACTGGTCCCAATCCGGGCCGGACGCGGCCAACCCGCTGATCTCGGTATGGGCGCCGACCGCCCGGGCCTCAAGGCTCGAGCAGCGCTGCTCCTGCACGATCGCCATCAGCCGGTTGGCGGGGTCGGGCGGTGCGGGC
>JAYUCA010000370.1:0-5896 GCA_043740535.1 Rhodospirillales bacterium
AACAGGCCCTCCCGCAGTTTCTCGCCGCGTCCGGCATCGTCCAGATGGGTGCGGATTTCGGCATGCACGGTGCGTAACGTGGCCAGCAACTGGTCCTCGACCTCCGGCGGCAGGTCTTCGTCCGGGAAGTCGATCAACGCTTCCTGGTAGGCCAGAATTCCCCGCAAACGATCCGCCCAGTCCTGATACAGCGCCCCGAGTGCGCCTTCGAGCTGACGTAGGGCCTGACGGCGCTGGGCCTCGGTTTCTGCGGTGATCAGGTCGTGGACGGCCTCGGCTTCGACCAGGTCCATGCGGCCATTGAGGAAGGCGCGGCGGGTGAACTCGCCCGGTTCGGCGGGGCGTAACCGCGCTTCGGTCAACGCCGCCGCCACACCGTCGATGACCGCTCGGCCGCCGTGCAGGTGCAATTCGGCGCAGTCCTCGCCGGTGTAGGTGCGGGGGCCAGGCATCCACAGCACCAGGGCGTGGTCCAGCATGGCGCCGGAGGGATCGCGCAGGCGGCGCAACGAGGCGTGACGGGGGGCGGGCAGGGAACCTCCGCACAACGCCGCAACGGCGGCGCCCGAGGCGGGGCCGCTCAGGCGCATCACTGCAATGGCAGCGCGGGCCGATCCGGAGGCGAGGGCGAAGATGGTGTCGGTGGACATGTGCTCAATCACCCAGCCGCATCACATTGACCACCCCGGCCGGCAGCGCGGCAACCAGCCCGCCGAGATGCGCATGGTGCGTCAAGGCGATCACCTGGACCTGCTGGCTCAACGTCACAAGGGCCTGCAATGTTGCGATCGAGCGGGGATCATCGAACGTCTGCAACACATCGTCGGCGATAAACGGCAACGGCGAGGCAGCCGCCGCATAATCCTCCAACGCCGCGATGCGCAGGGCGAGATAAAGCTGATCGCTGGTGCCCTCGCTGAGCTGGTCAAGCGCCTTGCGCGTCACGCCGTCCGCCTCCAGCGCCACCATGGTCTGGCCGTCCTTGGCGTCCTCGATCTTCACCCCGGCCTGGGCGCCGCCGGTGATCGTGCGGAACACGGCGCCGATGCGGTTCAGCAGTGGCTGATCCGCGCCGGTCGCCTGGCGGTCCAAGGCCGCCTGTAGCAGCGCGTAGGTCGCATGCAGCACCAGCGCTTCCTCGGCGGTACGGGCCAGCACCGCCTGAGCTGCCTCTCGCCGCTGCGCCGCCTCAGCGGCTTCCAGGCCGGTGCCGGCTTGCTCCAGCGCGGCGGCGGCGGCGATGCTGGCTTCCCGCGCCGCCTCGATCGCAGGCGCACGTTCGGCATGACTGGCGTCGATGGCAGCGATCAGCGCGGCATCCGCGTCGGCTGTCGTCGCGGCCGCGCGTTCGGCCAGAGCCTCTTCGCCCACTCCGCCGCCTTGCACCGTGAGTTCGCGCCGGGCCTCGGCCGCATCCCTGGCCGCGGCCGAGACCGCCCTGGCGCGTTGGAGCTGATGTTCGGCGGCATCGTCCGTTTCGGCTCGCAAAGCGGCACGCAGGCCGGACAACGTGCCGGATGCCGCTTGGAACGCCAGGCGACTGGCGGCCAGCTTGGCGGTCGCCTGTGCGACGCGCTTGTCGGCATCGGAGCATCGGGCGGCCTGCTGGCGTTCGGTCTGAACTCGACGCTGAAAACCGTCCGCGGCCTCGATCGGTGGCAGAGCCGCGAGGTCCGGGGACAGCGCCGACAGGCCCGCAACCCGAGCCGTCAGCAGTGCGACGGCCGCCTGCATATCGGCGATCCGGCGTTGGGCATCCTCGGCACGATGTTCGGTGGCGCGGAGGTCCTCCACCAGGGCAAGGGCGTCTGCCGTTGCCGCCGGAGCCTCGTGTTCGGGCCGAGACAATGCCAGGGCGACCGGTTCCCAGTGTTCGATCCAACCGGCCAGTGCCTGACCCGCCTTCGACGCCGCAGTTGTGGCGGCCTCAACGGCGTTGCGCTGCTTACTCGCTTGGTCCGCCAAACTCTTGCGCTGAGCGGAGAGGTTTCGGGCCCTCTCTGTCCGGCGATCGGCTTCCGCCAGCAGGGCACCCAGAGCCGCCACGCCGGGCAATGCGACACCCATCGCCTCGGCGAGTTGCCGCCCAAGCTGGGTCAGATGCGCCGTCAGGCCCGCCAATTCGGCTGTCGCCGTGTCGCGTTCAGCGTGCCGTGTCACGGCCGTGGCCCGCGCCCGCAGGAAGGCACGCAACGTGGAAACATCCCCGGCAACACCGCCCGCTGCTCGGGCGATCCGCGACAATCGGTCTCGCGCGGCGGCCACGGCTGAGGTGGCGCAGATGACTGCGTCATCGGCTGTGGCCCGTTCCGTTTCCAACGAGGCCAGCCGGCTACGGAACGCCGCGGCCCGGGCGACCTCTTGTCCATGCGCGATCAGGGCATCGGCAACCGCGTCCGCCTCGCGCATCGCCCGGTCCAGCAAGACCGCCGTGGCCGGGTCGGGACGGTCCGGCGCCGCCGCGCAAAGACGTGCCCACAGCGCGTCCCGGTGCGCGCGGGCGTTCGCCAGCGCGTCTGGTGGCGGCAGCATTGCCGTCCGTTCCAGCGCGGCGAGTTTTGCAGACTCGGTCGCGATCGCCCCGGTATGTGCCAAAAGATCCCGCGTGGCCTGGCCCAACGCGGCGTCAGCACCGCCCAGTGCCTTTTCGGCTGCATCGAGCGTCGCGTCGGATGGCGCCGCGGTGGTGGCAAGGGCCGCTTCGGGCAAGGGGCAGTCCGGGATGGCGGTCAAGGCTGCCTGAAGGGCGGCCTCGGCTGCCCGCAGCTTGCGTCGCCCGCTTTCCATCCGGGCTGCGGGATCGCCGCCCGCCGTCAGCAGCCGGGCGAGATCCGTCGTCGCGGCGACGTCACTTTCCACCGGAAGCGCTGCCAGTTCTGCCCATGTGGCCGCCAGCGCACGTTCGGTATCCGCCCGGCGAGCCAGCGCCGTGGCAGCCTCGGCGGCCAGTTTCGGATGGTGCTGCAAGCGGCGTTGCGCGTCTTTCACAACCGGGGCGGGGGGCAGCGCCAGCGCCGCATCCCATCCCAGGTCGCGCCGCAACGACGCTGCTTTCGCGCGTGCCTCGGTCAGGTGCCGCTCGACGCCGGGCAGATCGGCCTCGGCCCCCTGTGCCCGGCCGCGCAGGATGGTCAAGGCGTCGATCTCAGCCTCGGCCGCGAGCCACACGGCGTCGAACCCCAACGCCAAACGGGCCTCTTGCGCAGCCATAAGTTCCGCTTCGGCCGCCGTCGCCAGGCTGGCGGACTTTGCCCCCGCCTCCAGCGCATCCCGCCACCGCCGTTCGAACGCCTCGTCCAGTTCCGGCGCGTCGGCCGCCTCCGCGCGAACCCGTTCCGCTGTGCGGAGCTTGTCGAGCCACGGCCGGCTGGCGGCGATCGTTCGCAATCGGTCACGCTCCGCCACACCCGCCGCCTGCTGATCGAGCAGCGTCTTCAGATGCCGGGCCGCATCGGCGGCTTGCCGCTCCAGGGTGCTCCAACTGTCCGGCCGCAACGCGACGCGACGCAGGTCCGAGGCGGCCTGTTCCCACTCACTGAGGGCATTCCACAACGGCCGCGACCGATGCCGCGCCGTCGCCCGGCCCAGTTCGTCCCGCTTCCGCTCCAGTTCTGTCAGCAGATCGCGCACCCGGCCCATGCCGCCGCCCGCGGCAAACAACACCTGGCCCAGGCGGCCCTGGCTGCGGATGAGTTCTTTGCCGCCGGAGCGTAACAGCGCCGTGTCGAGGCCGAACAATTCGCGGAATACGGTCTCGTCGGCGCCTCCGAGCATCCGGCGGGCTTCGTCGGGGGGGATTTCGGGGCCGCCGAGCAGGGCCAGTGTGTTGCCATTGCCCTTGCGGCGGACCAGTGAGCGGACGCTGCCGTCCTGGACCCCGTTGGCCTGGACCCCGTTGGCCTGAATCACGTCGGCCTGAATCACGTCGGCCAGGATGCGCATCTTTTCCGTGCCGAACCGGAAGGTCATCGGCGTCCGGGCTTCAATACCGAACAGGAATTCGCCGATGGCGCGGCGGATCACCGACTTGCCGTAGCCATTGGGTGCAACGATCAGGTTGACCCGCCCCGGTCTGGGGTCAAGCGGCAGGTCGAGGGCCTCGAACGGCCCGTACCGTTCGAGTCTGAGGTTGGCGAGGCGCATCAGGTGTGGTCCGCCAAAGCCGCTTCCAACCTGCGCCGAGCCTGCTCGACAATCGCGGTCAGGTCGCCGGTGATGCTGGCTTGCAAAGGATGGTTCTCGGGCAGGGCCTCGCGCAGCTTGGCGTGCAATAAGCCGGGCCAGTCCCCCAGAAGATCGGGCGGCGGGGCAGCGGCGATTGCATCAATCTCGGTCAGCAGGCGGCCGAGGTTGTCGGATCTTGCGGACAAGACGGGAGGCCGGGTGCGCAGTTTGACCGCCTCTAGCCACAGGCGATGCTCACCCGGAATCCCGTGAACTTCGTTCAGAATCTTGTCGCGCAACCCGTCGGCGGCCAGCACCGCGTGGGCGGTTGTCATGCCGCTGAGCGTGACACGGGCGGCGAGCGGGCGTGGTTCGGCATCCCGCAATGCCGCTTCCAGCGCCGATTGAACGCGGATCATCGCCTCCACTTCGTCCGGGGCACCGTCAAGGTCCACGTCGATATGGGTCCATCGCAGAACATCCAGCACGCGATGGTCCACCGCCTGCACGCGGTTGCCGGCGACGGTCACCAGGCTGGCGCCCTTGGGTCCGGTTTCACCGATGTGTCGGCCTTGCAGGTTGCCGGGGAAGACGATCCAGGGGTCTTGCGACAGTTCCTGCCGTTCGTGGACATGACCCAGCGCCCAGTAGTCGTAGCCTCGGGATTTCAGGCCTTGAATGTCGCAGGGGGCGTAGCGGGCGTGGGCGGCGTAGCCCTCGGCCGAGGTGTGCAGCAGGCCGATGTTGAACATACCGTCGATCGGGCGGGGATAGTCTTTCGACAGATCGTCCGGAACCGCCTGATCGGCGAAGCTTTGGCCGTGGATGGCCACGCCAAGGGAGTCCAGAAGATGGGTATGGGCGCGGTCATGCTCAAAGACCGTGACGTGCGGCATACGCAAGGACCGGGTCATGCGGTTCGCCGCGTCATGGTTGCCGCGGATGGCGAACACCGGGATATCGGCCTGCGTGAGGCGGCGCATCTGGTTGGAAAAAAACAGGCCTGTGCCGATATCCAGCCAGTCGCCGTCGTAGATGTCGCCGGCAATCACGACGAACGCGACTTTTTCCTCGATCGCGAGATCGACCATGCGGCCGAGCGCCCTGCGGGCCGCGCCGCGGATCAGTTCGGCAGGGGCGGAGGAGTCGGATTCCAGGCCGCGCAAAGGGCTGTCGAGGTGCAGGTCGGCGGCGTGGAGGAAACGGAAATCAGGCATAGCGCCTTGGTAACACGCGCGCTGCGATGCGGAAACGCGTCAGGCGCTTGTTTACGCCGTCTGACGCGTTTGTCCTGGCCGTTTGGTAAGGTGCCGCGGTTTGGCGTTATCCGCCGGCGGCGATCTGCTTCAGCCCATCCGCCACCGTCAGCGTGCCGCCCGTCACCGCCCGGATTTCATCCACCATCAGGCCCGGCGCGATCTCCCGCAGATGGAACCCGGTCTTGGTCGGTTCGAACAATCCATAGTTCGTCGCCACGAGAGTAACGACACCGCGCGCCGTCACCGGCAGATCGCAGGCCGTCACCAGCCGCGAGCTGCCATCGCGCGTCACATGCTCCAGGATAATGAATACCCGCTTGGC
Organism: Rhodospirillales bacterium; assembly: GCA_043740535.1. Lineage (GTDB taxonomy): Bacteria > Pseudomonadota > Alphaproteobacteria > Acetobacterales > Acetobacteraceae > JBBROS01. The sequence goes on from JAYUCA010000370.1 coordinate 5,746, forward strand.
ACACGCCGCCAAATCCATCGCCCCGCCGATGCCGCCGCCTTTCTGGCCCTTCAGCTTCCAGTTGGCGAAATCGCCGTTCATCGAGACCTGATAGGCCCCCATCACGGTCGCATCGATATGCCCGCCCCGGATCACCCCGAAACTGTCGGCA
>JAYUCA010000371.1:0-11395 GCA_043740535.1 Rhodospirillales bacterium
GCGGCAGGCGCGGACGACGCTGAGGCGGACACGGTCCACTCGCAATGAGAATGAACGTTCATGTTCGTCGGCTAACGTGAATTTGTCAAGCGGGCTCAGCCGGCGTCCAGCAGCGATGCCATGGCTTGGACGATGGTCCCCAAGCAATCAGGATGCGGGGGCCGCCCCGGGATGCCTGCCGCCACCGGCCTCGAGATCGCGCAGGATCGGGCACTCCGGCCGCTGATCGCCGTGACAGGCGTCGGCCAGTTCCTCGAGTGTCGCGCACACGGCGGTCAGCTCTGCGATCTTGATCCGCAGTTCGGACACGTGGGCCTGCGCGATCAGCTTCACCTCACGGCTCGGCCGTTCGCGGTCCTGCCACAGGCCGACGAGCAGCTTGATGCGGTCCATCGACAGCCCCAGGTCGCGCGCCCGCCGGATGAAGCGGAGCGTCTCGACCTCGCGCGACCCATACGTCCGGTAGCCGCCTTCCGTCCTCGCCGCAGCCGGGACCAGCCCGATGCTCTCGTAATAGCGCACCATCTTGGCGCTCACGCCCGACGCCCGCGCGGCCTCGCCGATAACCATCTGCATCTCCCGCCAGTCCTTCGACATGAAGGCTGCCGCGGTTGGAAGGTCAATGGCCGGGATGGCCATCGAAAACGAATGAGTAGTTTCCGAGCCTACCCACGCGATGCGGAACATCTGTAACGACGACCGGCGGGTCGGCTTGCACGTGAACCGGTCGGTTCCAGGCTGGCTTGCCTGGCCCGCAAGCCGGGTCGTGCAGGGCGGACCTGCCCGACGCGGCGCAGCATCCATCTTCCAAGGGGGCCTTGACCTTCCCACCATGGCAATCACCACGTCCGCATCCACGCCGGCCATTTGGCGTTCACATCGGAGGCGGTCATGAGCGAGCACGAAATCGACCATCCCCAGGCGAAGCGGGGCGGCTGCGGCTGCGGCAAGAGCGTCCCTGCCGGGGTCGCCTCGGTCGTGGACCCGGTCTGCGGCATGAAGGTCGACCCGGCCACGTCCAAGCATCGCCACGAGCACGACGGGGCGACCTACCATTTCTGCTGCGGCGGCTGCCGGGCCAAGTTCGCGGCGGACCCGGCTCGATACCTTTCGCCGACGCAGGCGGCGACCGAGACGAAAACGGCCGTGGACCCGGTCTGCGGCATGAAGGTCGATCCCGCGACATCGAAGCACCGCTTCGACCATGGCGGGACCACCTATCATTTCTGCTCGGCAGGCTGCCGGGCGAAGTTTGCGGCCGGCCCCGAGGGCTACCTGAAGCCCCAGGCCGCAGCACCCGCGAAGCCCGGCGCCATCTACACCTGCCCGATGCACCCGCAGATCCGCCAGGTCGGGCCCGGCAGCTGCCCCATCTGCGGCATGGCGCTGGAGCCTGTGGAGATCAGCGCCGAAGCCGTGCCGAACCACGAGCTGGCCGACATGTCCCGGCGCTTCTGGATCGGCCTCGTGCTGACCATCCCGGTGTTCGTGCTCGAGATGGGCAGCCATGTCCCGTGGCTCGGCCTCGGCAACCTCGTGCCGGAACAGTGGTCGATCTGGATCCAGTTCGCGCTTTCGACCCCCGTCGTGCTGTGGGCGGGCTGGCCGTTCTTCCAGCGGGGCGCGGCGTCTGTCCGGACGGGACACCTCAACATGTTCACCCTGATCGCGCTCGGCACCGGGGCGGCCTACCTCTACAGCCTGGTCGCCACCTTCGCGCCCGGCCTGTTCCCGGCCGGGTTCCGCATGATGGGGGGAACCGTTGCCGTCTACTACGAGGCCGCGGCGGTCATCACGGTGCTGGTGCTGCTCGGCCAGGTGCTGGAGCTGCGCGCCCGCGACCAGACGGGCGGCGCCATTCGCGCGCTGCTGAACCTGGCGCCCAAGACGGCGCGACGGCTGCGCGATGGCGGCGATGACGAAGAGATCGCGCTCGACCAGGTGCAGGTCGGCGACCGCCTGCGTGTGCGGCCGGGCGACGGCGTGCCCGTGGACGGCACCGTGCTGGACGGCAAAAGCGCCGTGGATGAATCCATGGTGACCGGCGAGTCGATGCCCTCGCCCAAGGGCCGCGACGACAAGCTCATCGGCGGCACCGTGAACGGCACCGGGTCGCTCGTCATGCGGGCCGACACGCTCGGGGCTTCGGGGATGCTTTCGCGCATCGTGGCGATGGTGGCCGACGCGCAGCGCAGCCGGGCGCCCATCCAGAAGCTGGCCGACACGGTGGCGGGCTACTTCGTGCCCGCCGTGCTCGGCATCGCGATCGTGGCGTTCATCGCCTGGGCGGTCTGGGGTCCCACGCCCGCGCTGGCTTTCGCGCTGATCGCGGCCGTGTCGGTCGTCATCATCGCCTGCCCCTGCGCGCTGGGCCTGGCGACGCCGATGTCGATCATGGTCGCGGTCGGCAAGGGCGCCGGGGCGGGCGTGCTGATCAAGTCGGCCGAGAGCCTGGAACGCATGGAGCGCGTCGATACGCTGGTCGTCGACAAGACGGGCACGCTGACCGAGGGAAAGCCGCGCGTCACGGCCGTGGCGCCCGCCGCCGGGCTGACCGAGGACGATGTCCTCCGGCTCGCCGCAAGCCTGGAGCGGTCGAGCGAGCACCCGCTGGCCGCCGCCGTCATGGCTGCGGCCAAGGAGCGCGGCATCACGGCCGAGGAGCCGGCCGACTTCGCCTCGGTGACGGGCAAGGGCGTCACGGGCACGGTCGGCGGCCGTCCGGTGGCGCTCGGCAACGCCAGGCTGATGGCGGACCAGGGCATCGACATGGGCGAGCTGGCCACGAAGGCGGACGAGCTCCGCGGATCCGGCGCCACCGCCCTGTTCGTGGCCGTGGACGGCAAGCCGGGCGGGGTCATCGCCATCGCCGACCCGATCAAGGCGACCACGCGGGCGGCGCTGGACAGCCTGCGCGCGGACGGCGTCCACATCGTCATGCTGACCGGCGACAACCGGACCACGGCGCAGGCCGTGGCCCGGCAGCTGGGCATCGACGACGTCGAGGCTGACGTGCTGCCCGAGGACAAGAACCGCATCGTGAAAAAGCTTCGGGCGGACGGGCGCGTCGTCGCGATGGCAGGCGACGGCGTGAACGACGCGCCCGCGCTTGCCGAAGCCGACGTCGGCATCGCCATGGGCACCGGGACCGAGGTGGCGATCCAGAGCGCCGGGGTGACGCTTGTGAAGGGCGACCTGGCCGGGATCGCGCGGGCCCGGGCGCTCAGCCGCATGACGATGCGCAACATCCGCCAGAACCTGGTTTTTGCTTTTGCCTACAACGCCATCGGTATCCCGGTCGCGGCGGGCGTGCTCTACCCCAATTTCGGCATCCTGCTCAGCCCGGTGGTCGCCGCGCTGGCGATGTCGCTGAGTTCGGTTTCCGTCATCGCCAACGCCCTGCGCCTGCGGGCCGCCCACCTGTGACCTGCATCCCCTTCTGGAGAAACACCATGCCCGCCCCACTCGCACGCGCGCAGCGCCCGTTCCGCATCGCGTTGCTGCTGCCCTTGCTCAGCCTGTTTCTGACAAGCTGCGGCTACAACGACATCCCGACCTACGAGGAGCAGGCGAAGGCCAAGTGGTCCGAAGTGCTGAACCAGTACCAGCGCCGCGCCGACCTGATCCCCAACCTGGTGGAAACGGTGAAGGGCTTCGCCAAGCAGGAGAGCGGCGTGCTGGAGGCGGTGACCGCGGCGCGCGCCGCGGCGACATCCATCAAGGTCGATGCCAGCACCATCAACGACCCCGAGACCTTCAAGAAATTCCAGGAGGCGCAGGCCCAGCTTTCCGGCTCGCTCGGGCGGCTGCTGGCCATCCAGGAGAACTACCCGGTCCTGAAATCGAACCAGAACTTCCTGGCTTTGCAATCGCAGCTCGAAGGCACCGAGAACCGCATCGCCGTCGCCCGCCGCGACTACATCGAGGCCGTGCGCGTCTACAACACCGAGCTGAAGACGTTCCCGGGTTCGCTGTGGAGGAGCATCTTCTACTCGCGCAACAAGCCCATGGAAGAGTTCACCATCGCCGACAGCGTGAAGACGGCGCCCGCCGTCAAGTTCTGAGGCGCGGTCCGGTGATGCGTCGCCTGGCGTTCACGCTGATCGCCTGGGTGTGCCTCGCAGGGGGCGTCTTCGCCCAGGCGCCGGCGCTGACGACGCTCACGTTCCCGGCGCTTGTTGGGCGGGTAGTGGACGGCGGCAACCTGCTGTCGGCGGCGGATCGCGCGGCGCTGACGGCTGATCTCGCGGAGCTGGAGGCGAAGACGACGGACCAGCTGGTGGTCGTGACGCTGCCGTCGCTCCAGGGCACGACGATCGAGGATTACGGTTACCAGCTCGGCCGCCTATGGAAGATCGGGCAGAAGGGGAAAGACTCGGGCGTTTTGCTGATCGTGGCCGCAGCCGAGCGCAAGGTCCGGATCGAGGTCGGTTACGGCCTGGAAGGCACGCTGACCGACGCCGCGACGAAGCTGATCATCGAGAACACGATCCTGCCCGCCTTCAGGACGGGGGATTTCCCGCTGGGGATCAGGAACGGCGCCACCCAGATCGCGCAGCTGCTCCGCGCCGACGCCGGGACCGCACCCCGGCCTGCCGGACAGGCAGCGCCCGCAGGACCCGGCGCAAACGGCCCGGTGTGGCCGATGATCCTGCTGGGCGTGTTCGGGGTGGGGCTGCTGATCTTCTGCGCGGTCAGCGGGGGGGCTGCATGCCGCGGCATCATGCAGGTCCTGTTCGTGGTGGCGCTATCCGGCCGGGGTGGATCGTCGGGCAACAATTCGTCTTCGTTCTCGGGCGGCGGCGGATCGTTCGGCGGCGGCGGAAGCTCGGGAAGCTGGTGAGGGAACGCCGATGATCAGCGATGACGACCGGACGCGCGTGACAGCGGCCATCCGTGCAGCCGAGGCCCGCACCGCCGGAGAGATCTTCTGTGTCATCGCCCGGCACTCCAGCGACTACCGCCTGGTCCCGGTCGCGTGGGCGGCGGCAGCGGCCCTGTTCGTGCCGCTGCCGCTGCTTTACCTGACCGCCTGGTCGGCCCCGGTCGTCTACCTGTTGCAGATCATCGCGTTCCTGCTGGGCGCCTTCGTGCTGTCGCAGCCCGCGCTGCGGTTCCGGATCGTGCCCCGCCGGGCCAGGCACGACCGGGCGCATGCGGAGGCGATGCGGCAGTTCGACCTGCAGGGCATCGCCAGGACGGAGCATCGCACGGGCGTGCTGATCTTCGCGTCCGCGGCGGAACGCTACGTGGAGGTCGTCGCCGATGCCGGGATCAACGACAGGGTGTCGTCCGACGTGTGGGACGATGCGGTCCAGGCCCTGGTCTCCGCCGTCAAGGACGGGCGCCCCGGCGACGGCTTCGTGGCCGCGATCGAGCGCTGCGGCGCCATCCTGGCCGAACACTTCCCGCCCGGCGCCCTGAAGCGAGACGAGCTGCCGGACAAGCTGCTGGAAATCTGATCATGGTGCCGACGCTCAGGATTGAACTGAGGACCTGCTGATTACGAATCAGCTGCTCTACCACTGAGCTACGTCGGCGCGCGGCCGCTCATCCGATCGGCGCGTCGCCGCGTATACAAGCCCCGACCCGGCCCCGCAACCGCTGGCGTGCGAAAGCTCCGCCCGTTACGCTCCGGAAAACCGCACGGAGGCCCCTGCCATGGTCCAGACCACCGCACCCAAGGTCCATATGGGCGCCATCGCCGGCGGCGAGGCCCGTGCGCTGCTCGCCGAAAAACCCGTCATCCTGCTGCCCATGGGCAGCCACGAGGACCAGGGGCCGCACGCGCCCATGGGCGACTACCTGCTCGCCGAGGCCATGGCCGAGCGGATCGCGCTGCGGGCCAGCGAGCGGGGCACGCGAACGCTCGTGGCGCCGGTGCTGCCCTTCGGCGGCGCGGATTTCTTCGGCGCCATGCCCGGCGGCATCGCCATCTCCCAGGCCACCCTGCGCGCCGTGCTGGCCGACGTGTTCGGCAGCCTGCTGCGCCATGGCATCACCCGCCTGATCGTCATCAACGGGCACGGCGGCAATGTCGGGCCGATCTACGACGTGACCAGCGAGCTGCAGCGCACCCAGGGCGTCACGATCCCCAGCCTGTATCTGTGGCGCATCGGCTATGGCCTGCTGCCGGGCATCGTGGGGGCGGACAAGGCGCGCCAGGTCTCCAGCCACGGGGCGGACCCGCTGACCAGCATCGCGCTGCATCTGTTCCCCGAGCGGGTGCGCGCGGACCTGATGCCCGGCCCGGCCGAGCCGCGCACCGCGATGGGCCTCGAGATGACCGGCTGGGGCGCTGCGAAGTTCGAGGGTGTCGAGGTCGGCATGCCGCTGGAATACGACGCCACCTCTCCCACCGCCGTGGGCGCCGGGGACCCGCGCCTGTGCTCCGCCGAGACAGGCGCCGCGCTGACCGAGAAGCTGACCGAGATCGGGGCGAACTTCGTGGCGCACTGGGCCCGCCAGGCGTGAAGCGTGGCGGACGACGAGCAGGCGCTGCTGATCGCTGCGACGCGCAACAATAACCGCACCAAACACGCACACCGTCGGGTGCAATGCCATCCCGTAGGACGGCAAAAGCGAAGCGTCATCCGCCGCTTCATGCACGGACCCAGCCAAGAGGCGGATGACGCTGCACTCGTCCGCCCTACGCCTGGAGCAACGCGCAACAACATCCGCATCCAGACATGCACACCGTGGGGTGCAAAGCCGCTTCGCATGGCACCACTTTCGCCACAGCCAGGCGAGTCGGTAGGTGCCGGGCGCCGCCTAACCCAGCCGCGCCCCGATCAGGAACTCCACATTCCCCTCCGGCCCGGTGATCGGGCTGCGCTCGATGCCAAGCACCGTCCAGCCGGGCAGGCCGGCCCACCAGGCGCCGATCCGCGCGCAGACGGCGTCGTGCACCGCCGGGTCGCGCACCACGCCGCCCTTGCCGACCTGGCCTGGGCCGGCCTCGAACTGCGGCTTGATCAGCGCCACCGCCCAGGCGCCGGGCGCGCACAACGCCAGCGGCGCCGGCAGCAGGGTCTGCAGGCCGATGAAGCTTGCGTCGCAGACCAGCGCGCCGATCGGCTCCGGCACCTGGTGCGCGGTCAGGTGCCGCGCATTGACCCGCTCCTGCACCACCACCCGCGGGTCGCTGCGCAGCGACCAGGCGAGCTGGCCGTGGCCGACATCGACGGCATAGACCTTTGCCGCCCCGTGGTGCAGCAGCACGCTGGTGAACCCCCCCGTGCTGGCCCCCACGTCCAGGCACACCAGCCCGGCCGGCGACAGGCCGAAATACCCCAACGCGTGGGCCAGCTTGATGCCGCCGCGCGACGCCCACGGATGGTCCTGCCCCTTGACCGTCAGCGACGCGCCCTCGGCCAGCGTCTCCCCGGCTTTCTGCACCCGGCGGTCGCCGGAAAACACCTTGCCGGCCATGATCAGCGCCTGCGCCCGGGTCCGGCTTTCGACCAGGCCGCGTTCCACCAGCGCCTGATCGACGCGCTGTTTCAGTGCCGCCGCTGCACGACGAAGGCCGCCAGCGCCCGCAGCCGGTCGGCCCCTGGTCCGAACCCGTCCAGGTGCGCCGCCGCCTGGCCGGCCAGCATCTCAGCCTGCAGCCGCGCCCGCTCGACGCCCAGCAGGACCACCAGCGTCGCCTTGCCCGCCGCCTCGTCCTTGCCGGCGGTCTTGCCGATGCCCTCGGTGGTGCCGACCGCGTCCAGCACGTCGTCGGCGATCTGGAACGCCGCACCCAGGTCCCGCCCATAGGCCGCCACCTGGATGCGGACCTGCGGCGCGGCGCGGCCCAGTATCGCCCCGGCCTCCGCGCTGTACTGGATCAGCCGGCCGGTCTTCAGCGCCTGCAGGCGCCCCACCTCGGCCGCCGTCAGCGCCATGCCCTCGGTCGCCATGTCGATCATCTGGCCGCCGGCCATGCCGCGGGCGCCGCTGGCCAGGCCCAGCGCCAACACCAGCTCGCACCGCGCCAGCGGGTCGCCGTGCGTGTCCGGCTCGGCCAGCACCTCGAAGGCGCGGGCCTGCAGCGCGTCGCCGGCCAGGATCGCCGTCGCCTCGTCAAACTTCCTGTGCGTGCTGGGCTGGCCGCGGCGCAGGTCGTCGTCGTCCATCGCCGGCAGGTCGTCATGCACCAGGCTGTAGGCGTGCATCATCTCGACCGACGCCGCCACCCGGGCAGCGCAGGCCGTCGCCACGCCGAACAGGCCCGCCACCTCCATCACCAGGAAGCCGCGCAGCCGCTTGCCGCCGCCCAGCGTCGCGTAGCGCATCGCCTCCACCAGGCGCCGCTCATGCCCGTCCGGCATCGGCAGCAGGGTGTCGATGGCCTGCTCGACCGTTGCCGCGTGCTCGGCCAGCGCCGCCGGGACGTCGATCGCCGCTGGCGCGTCCGTCATTCCATGGCCTTCAGCACAGTCATCAGTCGAGCGCTTTCAACGCTACGCTGCCATCGGCGCGCTCGACGATCGCCTGCACGCGGGCCTCGGCCTGCGCCAGCTTCGCCTCGCAGTGCCGGCGGAGCAGCGCGCCGCGCTCATAGGCGGTGATGGCCTCCTCGAGCTTCTGCTTGCCGCCCTCCAGCCCGCGCACGATGCCCTCAAGCTCGGCCAGCGCGTCCTCGAACGACAACCCGGTCACGTCCGCCATCAGCGGCCGCACACACTGGCGGGCATCACTTCGCCAGCGCCGGCGGAGCAACAGCCGGCGGAGCGACGATCGATCCCGGCTGGGAAATGATTTGCATGGGCGGACTGCTCTGGCCCAAACGGTAGCCGGTGAATCCTGCGACCGCTCCAACAATGGCCGCCACGGCCGCCAGCAACAACGCGATGTTCCGCGGCGTCTCCCAGAAAGCCTGCTTCTGCTTAAGGTCCGCCTGCATCACAGCCATTCTCAGCTCCTGTTCCTCGTCGTCGGATATAGGCACGGGCGACCTATTGCCGCATCAAGCGCCGCACGTGCAAGGCGGCCGAGGCCGCCAGCGCCGTCAGGTCGTACCCACCCTCCAGCACCGACACCAGGCGCCCGCCGCAATGCCGGTCCGCCACGGCCAGCAGCTGGTCGGTGATCCAGCCGAAATCCTCGGTGTCCAGCCGCAGGTTCGCCAGGGGGTCCGCGCGGTGCGCGTCGAACCCGGCGGACACGATCAACAGCTCCGGCGCGAAGCTGTCGAGCGCCGGCAGGCCGACCGCCTCCCACGTCTGGCGGAAGGCCGGGCCGTCGGCGCCGGGGCGCAGCGGCATGTTGACGACGTTGCCGGCGACGCCGCGCTCCGTGACCGAGCCGGTGCCGGGGTAGCAGGGGAACTGGTGGCTGCTGGCGTAGAACAGGTCCGGGTCGCTCTCGAAGATGTCCTGCGTGCCGTTGCCGTGATGGACGTCGAAATCCACCACCGCGACGCGCCGCAGCCCCCAGCGCTGGCGGGCATGCAGGGCGGCGATGGCGGCGCCGTTGAACAGGCAGAACCCCATGGCCCGGTTGCGCTCGGCGTGGTGACCCGGGGGGCGCATGGCGACGAAGGCGGCGCGCGCCCAGCCCTCCATGACCGCATCGACCGCCGCGACGCAGCCGCCCGCCCCGCGGAGGATCGCCTCCGGGCTGCCGTGGCTCATCAGCGTGTCGCCGTCGATGTGCACGCTCTCGCCCTCGGCGGGGCGGATGGCCAGGATCGCATCGACATAGGCGGCGGGGTGGGCCAGGCGCAGCATGTCCGGGGTCGCCTCGGGCGCCTCCTCCCGCAGCAACGGCACGAAATCCGGGTGTTCCAGCGCCTGCAGCACGGCGCGCAGCCGGTCGGGGCATTCGGGGTGATAGGGGCCGGTGTCGTGGCCCAGCGCCGCCGGGTGCGTGAACATGGCGACGCCGGTTCCGTGCGGCTTCGGGGCGCTGGTCATGCCTGGTCCTTCGGTTCGAACAGATCGGCGCGCTTCCTGATCACGAAGGTGAACACGCCCTGCTCCTCGCCCTGCGCCACCAGCGCGTGGCCCGTCTCGCGGCAGAACGCCTGGAAGTCGGCGACGGCGGCGCGGTCGGTCGCCAGCACGCGCAGCCGGTCGCCGGCCGCCATGCTCCGCAGCGCGCGGTTGGCCCGCAGCACCGGCAACGGGCAGGACATGCCTTTGACGTCCAGGGTCGTCTCGCTCATGCGCCGCACTCTCCCGGTTTCCCCGCACTTGAGCAACCCGGCCGGGCGGCGCTATGCACCCCGATGGCACACCGCATCGGCATCGACCTGGGCGGCACCAAGATCGAGGCAGCGGTGCTCGGCCCCTCCGGCGCCGTCGCCTGGCGCCGCCGCACGGACACGCCGTCCGCCTACGCCGCCATCGTCGCCGCCATCGCCGGGCTGGTGCAGGCCGCCGAGGCCACGCTGGCCATCCGGGCCAGCGTCGGCGTCGGCATCCCGGGCACGCTCAGCCCCGCCACCGGCCTGGTCAAGAACGCCAACACCCAGGCGCTGATCGGCCGGGCGCTCGACCGCGACCTGACCGCCGCCCTGTCCCGCCCCATCCGCGTCGAGAACGACGCCAACTGCTTCGCGCTCAGCGAGGCCGTCGACGGCGCCGGCGCCGGCCACCGCTGCGTGTTCGGCGTGATCATCGGCACCGGCTGCGGCGGCGGCATCGTGGTCGATGGCCGCGTGCTGCAGGGCCGCAACCGCATCGCCGGCGAATGGGGCCACACGCCGCTGCCCTGGCCGGAGCCTGACGAATACCCGCAGCCCCCCTGCTGGTGCGGCCAGCGCGGCTGCCTCGAACTGTATCTCAGCGGGCCTGGTCTGGCCCGAAGCTGCGACGCCGCCACCGCCGCCGAACTGCCCGCCCGCGCCGCCGCCGGCGACCAGCGCGCCGCGCACGCCCTGGGTCGCCATACGGACCGGCTGGCGCGGGGCCTGGCGGTCATCATGAACGTGCTGGATCCGGACGTGATCGTGCTCGGCGGCGGGCTGAGCAACATGGAGCACTTGTACGACCAGGTTCCCGCCCGCATGGCGCGCTATGTCTTCAGCGACGTCGCCGCGACCCCCGTCCTGCGCAACCAGCACGGCGACAGCGGCGGGGTGCGCGGAGCAGCGTGGCTATGGCCGGAGGAACGTTGAACGCAAAGCCCCTTTCCCTGTCACGCCTTCATCTGGGGGGCCGCGTATCGCCGTTCGCCGTTGCATTATCGTCATGGCCGGGCCTTGACCCGGCCATCCACGCCCCGGCAAACGCGCGAATATCGGCCAAGAAAGAGCGATGTTTCAGTCTCATACCAGGGATATTAAGCATCGACCGGTCCGCATCGTCCCTGCAAGCTCTTGCGAAGCAGTCCAGGGCTGCCAGACCTGACCTGTCGGTCCTGGATCGCTTCGCAAGGGCTCGCGATGACGAGTCATTACTTA
>JAYUCA010000372.1:0-2545 GCA_043740535.1 Rhodospirillales bacterium
AACGGCATTGCGCCGCCGGTCGCCCGCGGCCCCGGGTCTGGCGGCTTCTTCTCCCGCACCCTCGGCAGCGTTTTCTAGTATCCGCCGGCGGGTTCGTCCCATGCCGGAGCGCCGACCGTGCTGACCGCGCTTTCGATCCGCGACGTCGTGTTGATCGAGCGGCTCGACCTGCAATTCGGACCTGGCCTGACCGTGCTGACCGGTGAGACTGGCGCCGGCAAGTCGATCCTGCTCGACAGCCTCGGCCTGGCGCTGGGCGCCCGCGCCGATGCCGGGCTGGTCCGCACCGGCGCCGAGCAGGCGAGCGTGACGGCCAGCTTCTCCCCGCCCGCGTCGCACCCCGTCCTGGCGTTGCTGGACGAGCAGGGCATCACGCAGGAGGACGAGATCGTCGTGCGCCGCGTCGTTGGCCGCGACGGCCGGTCCCGGGCCAGCATCAACGACCAGCCGGTGGGCGTGGCACTGCTGCGCCGGGCCGGAATGCTGCTGGTCGAAGTGCAGGGCCAGGGCGACCAGATGGGCCTTGCCGACCCGGCCAACCACCTGGCGTTGCTCGATTCGTTCGGGGTTGACCCGGCCGGCCGCGCACGGGTCCGCCAGGCCTGGACGGCGTTGAACGCGGCCGGCGTGGCGCTGCGCGACGCCCGCGCCGCGATCGAGGCGGCGCAGCGCGAGGAGGACTGGCTGCGCCACGCGCTGGACGAGCTGCGCGCCCTGGCCCCTGCCGAGGGCGAGGAGGATCGGCTCGCCGCCGAACGCCAGCGCCTGCAGCACAGCGAACGCCGCGCCGAGGCCATCGCCACGGCACTGGCCGAGATAGCACCCCGCGACCGCCGCAGCGCCGGGCCGGCGGCCACGCTGCGGTCCGCCAGCCGTGCGCTGCAACGCCTGTCCGCACCCGGCAGCGGCGGCGGGGCGCCGCCACCCGACAGCCCCGCCGCCCCGGCCATGGCCGCGCTGGAGCGCGCCGAGGAGGCGCTGGCCGAGGCCGAGACCCTGCTCAGCCGCCTGGCCACCGAGGCCGACGCCGACCCGCGGCTGCTGGAACAGGCGGAGGAGCGCCTGTTCGCGCTGCGGGCCGGCGCCCGCAAGCACGGCGTGCCAGTGGCCGGGCTGCCCGCCCTGCTGGCCAGCCTCGAAGCCCGGCTGCTGTCGCTGGAAACCGGCACGGCCGCGATCGCCGAGCTGGAGGCGCGGACGGGCGCCGCCCGCGCCGCCTACGCCGCTGCCGCCGCCGCGCTGACGAAGGCCCGCGCCGCCGCCGCCAAACGCCTGCAGGGCGCCGTCACGCAGGAGCTGCCGCCGCTGCGGCTGGACCGCGCGCGCTTCGTGGTAGACGTGCAGGCCCTGGACGAGGCGCGCTGGGGCGCCGCCGGGGCCGACCAGGTGCGCTTCCTGATCGCCACCAACCCCGGCCAAACGCCCGGCGCGCTGGACAAGATCGCCTCGGGCGGCGAGCTGTCCCGCCTGATGCTGGCGCTGAAAGTCGTGCTGGCCGGCGGCGGCACCGTGCCCACGTTGGTGTTCGACGAGGTGGATAGCGGCGTCGGCGGCGCCACCGCGGCAGCCGTGGGGGAGCGCCTGGCCAGGGTCGCCGACGGCGTGCAGGTGCTGGTCGTCACGCACAGCCCGCAGGTCGCGGCGCGGGGGGCCAACCACCTGCGGGTGCTCAAGCATGCCGCCCGCGGCCGTGCCGAGACCAGCGTCGTGCACCTGGACCACACCGCCCGCCGCGAGGAGATCGCCAGGATGCTCGCCGGCGAAACCGTCACCGAGGCTGCCCGCGCGGCGGCCGACAGCCTGCTGGGACTGCCCGCGTGACCGAAGACGAAGCCCGGCAGGAGCTGGCGCGCCTGGCCGATGCCATCGCCCGGGCCGACCGCGCCTACCACGCACAGGACGAGCCCGAGATCACCGACGCCGAATACGACGCGCTGCGGCAGCGCAACGCGGAGATCGAGCAGGCCTTCCCCCACCTGGTGCGCCCCGACAGCCCGGCATCGAAGGTGGGCGCAACCCCGGCCGCCGGTTTCGCCAAGCTGCGCCACCGCGTGCCCATGCTGTCGCTGGACAACGCGTTCGAGCCGCAGGACTTCAGCGAGTTCCTGGCCCGCGTGCGCCGCTTTTTGGGCCTGGACGCCGCCGCCCCGCTGCCGATGGTCGGCGAGCCGAAGATCGACGGCCTCTCGGTCAACCTGCTGTATGAGGCCGGCGTGTTCATCCACGGCGCGACCCGCGGCGACGGCGCGGAAGGCGAGGACATCACCGCCAACCTGCGCACGCTCAAGGGTTTCCCCGAGACGCTGAACGGCCACGCCCCGGCCCGGATCGAAATCCGCGGCGAGGTGTTCCTGGCCAAGGCCGACTTCCTGGCGCTGAACGCCACGCAGGAGGCCGCCGGGCTGCGCCTGTTCGCCAACCCGCGCAACGCCGCCGCCGGCGCGCTGCGGCAGATCGACCCCGGCATCACCGCCAGCCGCCCGCTGAGCCTGTTCGCCTACGCGATGGGCGACGTCAGCGCCGCGGTGACGGAGACGCATTGGCG
>JAYUCA010000373.1:0-3043 GCA_043740535.1 Rhodospirillales bacterium
GGCGGATGACGCTGCGCTCTTCCGCCCTCCTGCTGCTGGCGTGCAACGCCGCGCTGCGCCCCCGGCGCTTACGCGCCGCCGGTTTTCGCGGTAGCGGAGGCGGCCCGAACCGGATGGATGACCCATGGCCGATCTGAACTACCCGCTCCAGGCTTTGTTGCTCGAAGGCGTCAATGACAGCGCCGTCGCTTTGCTGGAGGGTGCGGGCTTCGCCGTCCAGCGCGTGCCGGGCGCGATGGACGCGGCGGCGCTGGCGAAGGCGCTGGCGGGCGGCGTCAACCTGCTGGGCATCCGGTCGCGCTCCCAGTTGGATGCGGCGGCGCTGGCTGCGGCCGGGGCCGGGCTGATCTCGGTGGGATGTTTCTCCGTCGGCACGGACCAGGTGGACCTCGATGCGGCGCGGGGGCGGGGCATCCCGGTGTTCAACGCGCCGTTCAGCAACACGCGCAGCGTGGCGGAGCTGGTGATGGGCGAGATCGTGATGTTGATGCGCCAGGTGCTGCCGCGCTCGGCGGCCGCGCACGCCGGGCTGTGGATGAAGTCCGCGGTGGGCGCGCATGAGGTGCGGGGCAAGACGCTGGGCATCGTCGGCTACGGCAACATCGGCACGCAGCTTTCGACGATCGCCGAGGCGATGGGCATGCGTGTGCTGTATCACGACCGCACGGACAAGCTGCGCCACGGCAACACGATGCCGGCGGCGAACCTGCAGGAGCTGCTGGCGGCCAGCGACGTGGTGACGCTGCACGTGCCGGACACCGTCGAGACCGCCGGCATGATCGGCGCGGCCGCGCTGGCGGCGATGAAGCCCGGCGCATTCCTGATCAACAACAGCCGCGGCTCCGTCGTCGATCTGCCGGCGTTGGCCGACGCCATCCGGTCCGGCCACCTGGCGGGCGCCGCCGTCGACGTGTTCCCGAAGGAGCCGGCATCGAACAAGGAGATGTTCCAGACGCCGCTGCAGGGGCTGGAGAACGTGATCCTGACCCCGCATGTCGGCGGCTCGACCGAGGAGGCGCAGGAGCGCATCGGCGCGGAGGTCGCGCGCAAGCTGATCGACCATGCCTTGTCGGCGGCCACGGCGGGTGCGGTGAACTTCCCCCAGGTGCAGCCGTCGCCGGCGCGGCCGGGCGCGGTGCGGTTCGCGCATGTGCACCGCAACGTGCCGGGCGTGCTGGGCGGCGTGAACGCGGCGCTGTCGGCGGCCGGGTTGAACGTGGTGGCGCAGCACCTGCAGACGGATGGCGACACCGGCTATGTGGTGGTGGACGCCGAGCCGCCGGCGGGGGGCCTGGTCGGCGACGCGGTGCTGACGGCGCTGCTGGCCGTTCCGGGGACGGTGCGGGCGCGGATGATCCGGGGTTAGTTCCGGTTGCCGCTGCGCGTGCCACGCGCGTACACTCCAATCGTGCAAGCCGAGGCCAGAATGTCGACAGCAACCTTGCCCAAGCCATCCTACGATCGGACCGCGCCCCGCAGCGAGGTCAGCGTCTCCCTCAACGAGGACCTGCTCAGGCAGGCCAGGGCGTTGACCCGGAACCTGTCCGGCACGATCGAGGGGTTGCTGGCGGCATACGTGACGGCAGAGCAGGCGCGCAAACGGGAGGACGATGCGAAGCTCGACCAGGTGATCGACGCATTGAACGAGTTCCACGAAAAGCACGGCTTCCTGTCGGATGAATTCTCAATCCTGTAGCCGCGATGCCGCAATTCGCCGTCTATCGAAGCCCGGGCCGCAATGCGGCCATTCCTTACGTCCTGCAGATTCAGACCACTCGGCTGGACCGAACGCCCGGACGGGTGGTCATGGCGCTGACGCTCCGAACCGGGCGGTCGCCACCGGATCATGCGATGACGCCGCATATGTCGTGCAGGGTTTGCGGGTTTATGCGGACCCGCTGGACATCACCGTCGTCCCGGCGTCACGCCTCACCACGATCCTGGAAATCCTGAGCGAGCCAGACCAGGACCGCATCATCGGGGCCATCGACGAGATGATCAGCAGGGCGTGACCCCGCCCGTCAGCCGCGGCGCGCAATCGCCGCGGTCACGGTGTTCTCCAGCAGGCAGGCGATCGTCATCGGCCCAACGCCGCCGGGCACGGGCGTGATCGCGCCGGCCACCGCGGCGCAGCCGGCGTAGTCGCAATCCCCCACCAGCCGCCCGTCGGCGATGCGGTTGATCCCCACGTCGATCACCGCCGCCCCCGGGTTGATCCAGTCGCCGCGCACCATCTCCGGCTGACCCACCGCGGCCACCAGCACGTCGGCCCGGCGGCACTCGGCCGGAATGTCGCGCGTGCGGGAATGCACGATCGTCACCGTCGCGTCGGCCGCCAGCAGCAGGGCCGCCATCGGCCGGCCCACGATCGCCGAGCGGCCCAGCACCACGGCGCGGGCGCCCCGCAGCGGGATTTCGGCCGCGGCCAGCAGCTTCATCACCCCTGACGGCGTGCAGGGCGCCAGCGTATCCAGCCCGTCCTGCAGCCGCCCGACATTGAGCGGATGGAACCCGTCGACGTCCTTCGCGGGGTCGATCGCCTCGATCACGGCCCGGGCCGCGATGCCCGGCGGCAGCGGCAACTGCACCAGGATCCCGTCGACGTTCGGGTCCCGGTTCAGCCGGTCTATCGTTTCCAGCAGCTCCGCCTGGCCGGTGCTGCCCGGCAGGCGGATCGTCTGCGCCCGCAGCCCGGACTCCTGCGCGGCTCGGTCCTTGTTGCGGACATACACGGCGCTGGCCGGGTCATCGCCGACCAGCACGACGACCAGGCCCGGCTGGAACGACAGCGTGGCGACCCGGGCGGCGAGGGTGGCGCGGAGGGCAGCCGCGACCGCCTTTCCGTCGATGACGCGCGCGGACATCGGCGTCAGAGCAGGGACCACGTGCCGAAGGCGATGCCGCGGTACAGCGCGAACAGCAGCGGCCGGGCGACGTATTGCAGCACCAGGATCACGACGATCGGGCTGATGTCGATGTTGCCGAAGCTGGGCAGCGCGTTGCGGACCGGGCGCAGAATCGGCTCCGTGACCCGATACAGGAA
>JAYUCA010000374.1:0-14692 GCA_043740535.1 Rhodospirillales bacterium
GCTACACCTGGGTTCTGGGACCACGACTCGTTCCCATCGCCGTCATCGCGAGCCCCTTGGCGAAGCGATCCAGGGGCCGCACGCACCGCTATCGGCCCCAGGATCGCCGCGCCGCAAGGGCGGCTCGCGATGACGGGTCGTCATCTGCGAGACTTGGTATCAGAGCGTATCCGATCAGACAGCTTCGTCTGATCGGAGGTTCTGCGTCTAAACCGCAGATTCCTGCCCGGTCTTGGGCGACGCGCCGCCATACGCCTTCATCATACTGCCATGAAACCGCAGCCGTTCTGACCCGGTCCGGATGATACCCGCCACGCTCAATACGTGGAGATCTCATGCCGGCCAAGAACGTCCTGCTCATCGTCGTGGACCAATGGCGGGCGGACTGCGTGCCGCACCTCGGCTGCGAGCACCTCCGCACGCCGAACCTCGATCGGCTGTGCCGGGAGGGCGTCAGCTTCCGCAACCACGTCACCACGGCCGTGCCGTGCGGCCCCGCGCGGGCCAGCCTGCTGACCGGGCTGTATCTGATGAACCACCGCGCGGTGCAGAACACCGTGCCGCTGGATGCCCGCCACGTCACGCTTGCCCGGGCGCTGCGCAACACCGGCTACGACCCGGCGCTGGTCGGCTACACCACGACGACGCCCGACCCGCGCACCACCGGGGCCGCCGACCCGCGCTTCTCCGTGTTGGGCGACACCATGGAGGGCTTCCGGCCGGTCGGCGCGTTCGGCCCCGACCATGACGGCTATTTCGGCTGGCTGGCGCAGAAGGGCTATCCCGTTCCCGCCAACCGCGACGACATCTGGCTGCCGCAGCACGAGACGTCCCGCGGCGCCACCCGCCATCCGGCCCGCATCCCGGCCGAGTTGTCGGACAGCGCGTTCTTCACCGAACGCGCGCTGAGCTACCTCAAGGGCCGCAACGGCAAGCCGTTCTTCCTGCATCTCGGCTACTACCGCCCGCATCCGCCCTTCGTCGCCAGCGCGCCATATCATGCGATGTACGACGCCGCCGACATGCCGCCCCCGGTCCGCGCCGAAACCCCCGATGTCGAGGCCCGGCAGCACCCTTTGCTGCAATGGTACCTGCACAACACGCACCAGAAGAAGTTCTTCCAGGGCGCCGAGGGCATGGCGGCAGGCATGGACGACGCCACGGTGCGCCAGCTTCGCGCGACCTATTACGGCATGATGACCGAGGTGGACGACCGGCTGGGCGAGGTGTTCGCCTTCCTCGATGAGACCGGCCAGTGGGATGACACGCTGGTGATCTTCACCAGCGATCACGGCGAGCAGCTCGGCGATCACCACCTGCTCGGCAAGGTCGGCTATTTCGACGAGAGCTTCCGCATCCCGCTGGTCATCAAGGGCAGCGGCAACCCGCGCGCCGGCCAGGTCGAGGACGCCTTCACCGAGAGCGTCGACGTGATGCCGACCATCCTCGACTGGCTGGGCGGCGACATCCCGCGCACCTGCGACGGCAGCAGCCTGACGCCCTTCCTGCACGGCCCGGCCCCGGCCGGCTGGCGCGACGCGCTGCATTACGAATACGACTTCCGCGACGTGCACTACTCGCGGCCGGAGCAGGACCTGGGCATCGGCATGGACGAGAGCAGCCTGTGCGTGATCCAGGACGCGGACTGGAAGTACGTGCACTTCGCAGCCCTGCCGCCGCTGCTGTTCGACCTGCGGGCCGACCCGCACCAGCTGCGCGACCTGGCAACCGACCCGGCGCATGCGGCGACCGTGCGCGACTACGCGCAGCGGGCGCTGTCATGGCGGATGCGCCACGCGGACCGCACGCTGACGAATTTCCGCTCGACGCCCGCGGGGCTCGAGCAGCGCACCCCCCGAACCTGACGAGGCAATCGCATGGACCACTTCAATCGCCGAAGCCTGCTGGCCGGCGCCGGCGCCCTGGCGCTGCCGCGCTTCGCCATCGGGCAAAGCACGCAGCGCCCGGCGATCACGATCGCGGTGCAGAAGATCGCCAACAGCAATACGCTGGATGACCTGCGCGAGCAGTCCAACGTCGGCTCCCGCATGTCGGCGATGTATGTGGAACGGCTGATCGACCTGGATTACCAGGGCAAGCTCGAACAGAAGCCGGGGCTGGCGACGGCGTGGCGGCGGATCGACGAGCGCACGGTGGAGCTCGATCTGCGTCAGGGCGTGAAGTTCCACAACGGCGACGAGATGACGGCCGAGGACGTCGCGTTCAGCTTCGGGCCGCAGCGCATGGTGGGCGACACGCGGCCCACGGTGCAGGGCAAGACCCTGCCGCTGACCGGTTCGCTGGTGACGACCGCCCGAGTGAAGCAGCTGCCGGCCGAGATACCGCCGGTTGCGCGCCGTCTGTGGCCGGCGCTGGACCGCGTGGACATCATCGACCGCTACACGGTGCGCTTCGTCAACGCGACGCCCGACGTGACGATGGAGGGCCGCTTGTCCTGCCGGGGCAGCGGCATCGTCAGCCGCCGGGCGTTCGACGAGGCGGGAAGCTGGCTGGATTACGCGCGCGCCCCGAACGGCACGGGCCCCTATCAGGTGCGCGAGTACCGGCCGGACGTGTCGCTGCTGCTGGAGGCGCATGACGCCTATTGGGGCGGCCGGCCGCCGCTGCGCAGCATCCGCCTGCTGGAGGTGCCGGAGGTTTCGGCGCGCGTGGCCGGGCTGCTGGCGGGCGAATACCAGTTCGCCTGCGACATCCCGCCCGACCAGATCCCCGGGATCGAGCGCAACGCGCTTTTCGAGGTGCAGGGCGGCACCATCCCGAACCACCGGCTGACCACGTTCGACAAGAACCACCCGCAGTTGCGCGACCCGCGCGTGCGCCTGGCGATGGCGCATGCGATCGACCGCAAGTCGATCGTCGACAGCCTGTGGGCCGGCCGCACCCGCGTGCCGCGCGGCCTGCAATGGGACTTCTACGACGACATGCTGGTGCGCGAGTGGACGGTCCCCGAGTTCGACCTGGCCCGCGCACGCGCGCTGGTGAAGGCCAGCGGCTACAAGGGCGACCCGATCCCGTACCGGCTGCTCAACAACTACTACACCAACCAGGTGCCGACCGGGCAGGTGCTGGTCGAGATGTGGCAGCAGGCGGGCCTCAACGTGCAGATCGAGATGAAGGAGAACTGGTCGCAGATCTTCGAGCGCTCGACGGCGCGGGCGGTGCGCGACTGGTCCAACTCGGCGACGTTCAACGACCCGGTGTCCTCGATCGTCAGCCAGCATGGCCCGAACGGCGAGCAGCAGCAGTATGGCGAATGGACCAACGAGGAGATGAACCGGCTGTCGGTCGAGCTGGAGACCAGCACCGACCGGCCCAAGCGGCACGCGATGTTCGCCCGGATGCTGGAAATCTGCGAACGGGAGGACCCGGCCTATACCGTGCTGCACCAGAACGCGACCTTCACCGCGAAGCCGCGCGCGCTGAAATGGCGCGCCGCCCCCAGCTTCGCGATGGACTTCCGGGCGGCAAACTGGGGATAAGGGCAGCGTGACCCAACCGCTCGTCGATATCACCGGTCTGCACGTCGGGTTTCGCGGCGTGCCGGCGCTGCTCGGCATCGACCTTCGGGTTCATGCCGGCGAAAGCCTGGGCCTGGTGGGCGAAAGCGGCTGCGGCAAGTCCGTCACGTGGCTGGCGGCACTCGGGCTGCTGCCCGCCAGCGCCACGGTGCGGGGCAGCGTGCGGCTGGCCGGGCAGGAGCTGCTGGGCGCGCCGCCGGCGACGCTGGACCAGGTGCGCGGCGGCCGGATCGCCATGATCTTCCAGGACCCGGCCAGCGCGCTGAACCCGGTGCACCGCATTGGCCGCCAGGTGGCCGAGGCGGTGCGCCTGCATCGCGGCCTGCACGGCGCCGCGGCCCGGGCAGAGGCGCTGCGGCTGCTGGACCAGGTCGGCATCCCGGACGTGGCGCGGCGGTTCGACGCCTACCCGCACGAGATGTCCGGCGGGCAGAACCAGCGGGTGATGATCGCCATGGCGCTGGCGGGCCGGCCGGAGCTGCTGATCGCGGACGAGCCCACGACGGCGCTGGACGCGACGATCCAGGCCGGCATCCTGGACCTGCTGCGACGGCTGCAGGCCGAAACGGGGATGGCGATGGTGCTGATCAGCCACGATTTGGGCGTCGTTGCCGAGACGTGCTCCCGCGTGTGCGTGATGTATGCCGGCCGCATCGTGGAGGAGGCGCCGGCGCCGGCGCTGTTTGCCGGGCCCCACCACCCGTATGCGGCCGGGCTGCTGGCGGCGTTGCCCGACCTGCACGGGCCGCGGCGGCGCCTCGCCGCCATCCCCGGGGGCGTGCCGGAGCCCTGGAACCTGCCGCCCGGCTGCGCCTTCGCCCCGCGCTGCCCGCTGGCGATGCCGCCCTGCGACGACGCGGCGCCGGCGCTTCGGACGATCGGCGATGGGCGCCTGGCCGCCTGCATCCGCACCGAGGCCGTGGCCGCCAAGGCGCCGGAATACGCGTGACGCCCGTGCCAGGCCCGCTGCTCGAACTCGATGGCGTGACGCGGCAGTACCGGTCGCGCGGCGGGCTGTTCGCCCGTCCGGCTGCCGTGCGCGCGGTGGATGGCGTGGGCCTGATGCTCCGGTCCGGTCAGACGCTGGGCATCGTGGGCGAGAGCGGCTGCGGCAAGAGCACCACCGGCCGGCTGGCGCTGGGGCTGGAGGCGCCGGATTCGGGCGCGGTGCGCTTCCGCGGCGCGCCGATGCCGAAGGGGGGCACCACCTCCTGGCGCGGCCTGCGCGCGGCCATGCAGCTGGTGCCGCAGGACCCGCTGGGCGCGCTGGACCGCCGGCTGACCATCGCCGCCCAGGTCGCCGAACCCATCATCATCCACGGCCTGCCGGGCCGGGAGGACAAGGTCGCCGAACTGCTGCGCCAGGTGGGCCTGCGGCCGGACCAGGCGGACCGGCATCCGCACGCGCTCAGCGGCGGCCAGCGGCAGCGCGCCGTGCTCGCCCGGGCGCTGGCGACGGACCCCGTGCTGCTGGTGCTCGACGAGCCGGTCAGCGCGCTGGACGTGTCGATCCAGGCCGGGATCGTCAACCTGCTGGCCGACCTGCAGGCCGCCCGGGGCCTCGCGATGCTGTTCATCAGCCATGACCTGAAGGTCGTGCGCCAGGTCAGCCACGCGGTCGCGGTGATGTATCTCGGCCGCGTTGTGGAGCAGGGTGACCCCGATGCCATCTTCAGCCAGCCTGCCCACCCGTATTCCCGGGCGCTCGTCTCCGCCAGCCCGGTGCCGGGGCCGCGCCGCGCCGAGCGGATCGTGCTGGCCGGCGACCCGCCCGATCCCGCGGACCGGCCGCGGGGCTGCGCCTTCCATCCGCGCTGCCGGGACGCGGTGTCGGCGTGCCGGCATGACGACCCGGTGCTGAAACCGATGCCGGACGGCCGTCTGGTGGCATGCCACCTGGCGCATGGCGATGCGTGACGGGATGATCCGCCGCCGCGTCCTGCTGACCGCGTCCGCCGCCGCGTTGCCGCGGATCGCCATCGGGCAGCCCGCGCGCCCGGCATTGACCGTCGCGGTGCCGAAGATCGCCAATACCGGCACGCTGGACCCGCTGCGCGAGCAGTCCAGCAACGCGAGCGAGCGCTGGGTCGGCCTGGTGCTGGAGACGCTGATCGCCCGCGACCAGCATCGCGGGCTGGAGCGCATCCCGGGCCTTGCCACCGAATGGCGCCGCGTCGATGAGCGGACGCTGGACCTACAACTCCGGCCGGACGTGGCGATGCATGACGGCCGCATCATGACCGCCGAGGACGTCGCCTTCAGCTTCGGGCCGCGGATGTTCGGCCCGGAGGCCGGGTTGCCGGCCGACATCCCGGCGATCGCCCGGCGCCACTGGCCGTCGCTGGCAACCCTGGAGGCGACGGGGCCGCTGAGCGTGCGGCTGGTGAACCGAACCCCGGACGTGACGCTGGAGGGCCGGCTGGCGGCTGGCGGCAGCGAAGTCATCGGGGCCGCCAGCTATGGCGACTGGGCGTCGTTCTCGCGCCGGCCGGTCGGCAGCGGCCCCTACCGCGTCGTCGAATTCCGGCCCGACACGTCGCTGACGCTGGAGGCGCATGACGCCTATTGGGGCGGCCGGCCGCCCCTGCGGTCGGTGCGGTTCCTGGAGGTGCCGGAGGCGGCGGCGCGGGTCGACGGGCTGCTGTCGGGGCAGTATGGGCTCGCGACCGATATCGGGCCGGACCAGATCCCGAGCGTGGAGAAGGACCGGCGGTTCGAGGTCGTGGGCGGCCCCGTGCCGAACCACCGCATCGTCGCCTTCGACCACCATCTGCCGGCGTTGCGGGACCCGCGGGTCCGGCTGGCGATGGCGCATGCGGTCGACGGCCAGGCGATCGTGGACGGGCTGTGGGCCGGGCGCACCCGCGTGCCGGCCGGGCTGCAATGGGCGTTCTATGGGCCGATGTTCATCGAGGGCTGGACCGTGCCGCCCTACGACCCGGCCCGGGCGCGCACGCTGCTGAAAGATGCCGGCTACAAGGGCGACCCGATCCCCTACCGCATCCGCAACAACTACTACACGGCCGAGATCGCCACCGCGCAGGTGCTGGCCGAGATGTGGAAGGACGTGGGGCTGAACGTGGGCATCGAGGTGAAGGAGAACTGGTCCCAGGTGCTGGCGACCACGCCGCCCCGCGGGCTGCGCGACTGGTCCAACAGCGCGGTGTTCGACGACCCGGTCAGCAGCATCGTCAACCAGCACGGCCCGAACGGCGCGCAGCAGCAGAACGGCGAATGGAGCAACGCGGACATGAACCGCCTGTCCGCCGTGCTGGAGACCGCCACGTCATTGCCGGAGCGCCGTGCCGCCTTCGCCCGCATGCTGCAGATCTGCGAGCGCGAGGACCCCGCGTATGTCGTGCTGCACCAGAACGCCAGCTTCACCGGCAAGCGGCGGGACCTGCCCTGGCGCGCGTCGCCGTCGTTCTTCCTCGACCTGTCGCCGCGGGGGTTCGGGTGATCCGCTTCCTGGCGCTGCGGCTCGGCCGCGCCGCGGTGACCATCGTGCTGGTCGTCACCTTCGCGTTCGTGGTGCTGCGCCTGTCCGGCGACCCGGCGATGCTGATCCTCAACGTCGATGCCCCGGCCGAGGCCATCGCCGCCTTCCGCCGGGCCTGGGGCCTCGATCGGCCGGTGTGTGTGCAGTACGTCGCGTATTTCGGCAACATCCTGCACGGGGACCTCGGCCAGTCGATGCGGGATGGCCGGCCCGCCGCCGCCGTCGTCTGGGAACGGCTGCCGGCGACCCTGATGCTGACCGTGCCGGCGCTGATGCTGAAGATCGGCGTGGGCGTGCCGGCCGGCATCCAGGCGGCGCTGCACCGGGGCTCGCTGACCGACCGGGTGGTGATGGCCGCAGCAGTCGCGGGGTTCACCGTGCCCAGCTTCGTGCTGGGGCTGGTGCTGGTGCTGGTCTTCGCGGTGCAGCTTGGCTGGCTGCCGTCCGGCGGCCAGGACAGTTGGCTCAGCCCCGTGCTGCCGGTGATCACGCTGGGCGTGGGCGGCGCTGCGATCCTGGCGCGCTTCACCCCGCAGCGCCATGCTGGAGGTGCTGGGCCAACCCTATATCCGCACCGCGATGGCGAAGGGAGTGCCCTGGCACGCCGTGGTGCGCGGCCATGCGCTGCCCAACGCGGCCATCCCTACCGTCACGATCGTGGGCTTCATGGTCGGCAGCCTGCTGGCGGGCGCGGTCGTGGTCGAGAGCGTGTTCAGCTGGCCCGGCGTCGGCCGCCTGCTGGTGGTCGCGGTGTCGAACCGGGACCTGGCCGTCGTGCAGTGCATCCTGCTGCTGGTGGCGTGCACGATGGTGACGGCGAACTTCGTCGTCGATCTGCTGTACGGGTGGCTCGATCCGCGGCTGCGGGGCGGACGCTGATGTCGGGCGCCGCGATCCCGTTGGCGCCCGTGCGGGACAGCCCGCCGTTGCCGCTGCTGACGATCGCCGCGCTGGCGTGGGTGGCGCTGATGCTGGCGGCGGCGGTGTTCGCCGATTGGTTGCGGCCGTATGGGATCACCCAGCTCGATCTTCGCAACCGCCTGGCGCCGCCGCTCGGGTTCGGCGGGGTCGCGGCGCATCCCCTGGGCACGGACGAGCTGGGGCGGGACGTGCTGTCGCGGCTGCTGGTGTCGATCCGCATCTCGTTGCTGATCGCCTTCGGCGCCACGGCCATCGCCGGGGTGCTGGGCACGACGCTGGGGTTCCTGGCGGCGCAGTTCCGCGGCTGGGTGGAGCAGGCGGTGCTGATGCTGATCGATTTCCAGGCGGCGCTGCCGTTCCTGATCCTGGCGCTAGCGGTGCTGGCGTTCTTCGGCAACGCGCTGCCGCTGTTCGTGGCGCTGATGGGGCTGTACGGCTGGGAGCGGCACGCCCGGATCGCCCGCGGCCTGGCGATCGCGGCAGACGCGCAGGGGTATGCGTCGGCGGTCCGGCAACTGGGCGCCGGGCCGTTCCGGGTCTATCTGCGGCACGTGCTGCCGAACATCGCATCGACGCTGATCGTCTCGGCGACGCTGTCGTTCCCCGAGGTGATATTGCTGGAGAGCGGGCTGAGCTTCCTGGGCCTGGGCATCCAGCCGCCCATGACCAGCCTGGGCAACATGATCGGCTATGGGCGGGAATACCTGACCCGCGCGCCCTGGATCCTGCTGGCGCCCAGCGCGGTCGTGGTGCTGACGACGTTCAGCGTCAGCGTGCTGGGCGACTGGCTACGGGACCGGCTGGACCCGACGCTGCGCTGAGCGAGCCGCCCCACCACTGTCATCGCGAGCCACTTGGCGAAGCGATCCAGGGGCCGCATGCGAGGCCTGGATGCGCGCTGAACGCAACAAGCTGTCCCGCCACTCCGAGGTGGCTCATCACCACTCTCGTCACTGCGAGGAGCGCTTGCGACGAAGCAGTCCAGGGCCGCACGAGCGAGCATGCCGCCCTGGATCGCCACGCCGCAAGGGCGGCTCGCGATGACGGGTCGTGGTCCCGGTAATTTGGCGTTAGCCGTATTAGCAATTTTAGTAAAAAATAAGACACGTAACCCATGACAAACAAATGAGACTGTGACATCTCATTTCTACGAAATGACTTCGCCCCGCCAAGTCCACATCTGCATCCGGATGCGTCGTCCTCGAGGAAGGATGGTGCAGTGCAGTGCCGGCAGCCACCGTCGGGCGAATGGTTTGGCGGGCTTCGTCGCGACGCGACATTGCAACAACGGCTGGGCAATAACGGCTGGCATCTCGACGCATTGATCCTGGAGCCCTGAGGCATGAGCAACCTGACGATCGGCCAGATCATCGGCCTCCGCAACGGCCTCGACCCGCTGATGTCCCAGTTGCAGGCCGTGCTGTCGGTGGCCTATTCGCAAACCCTGCCGCTGATCGGGCAGCAGCTTTCGACAGCGGCCGCGGCCGGCCAGGCGGAGTTGAAGAAGTTCAAGGCGTTCGAGGACAAGGTCGCCGCAGCGCTCGACATCCTGAACGACCCGGCCGGCTATGCGGCGCAACAACTGAACGACGCGATCAGCACGGCCATCACGCAAGCCGGGTTCGCGGGCATCGTGACGGTGACGGTGGGCGCCGACGGCACGCTGGCCCTCGGCGTGCACGACTCTGCCAGCGCCACCTACCAGCAGGCGCTGGGCAGCAATTTCGGCATCCCCAACCTGTCGCTGGTCACGTCGGGCACGGCGACGGCGACGATCGGCTACTCCGTCAGTTTCGACGCGACGGTGAACACCAGCGGCGCCTTCGCGGTGGCCGACCCGTCGAAGCCGGCGCTGTCGGTCACGCTCGATGTCACCGCACCCACCTTCACTGCCGACGCCAGCCTGTCCAGCCTGCGGTTCAGCGCCACCGACAACGGCAGCGCGCTGCATGGCGCCTTCTCGATCGACGGCACGGCCAAGGCGACGTTCACCGGCTCGGCAAACCTCGGCCTGCACCTCAGGTCCGATCTCGGCAGCGGCGCGTTCCCGACGCTGAGCGCCGACCTTGCGGGCAGCTTCAGCTTCACCAATGCCCCCATCGACCCGGCCCACCCGGCGACGTTCGGCGCCCCGCCGGTTATCGGCTTCAGCAACGTGAAGCTCGATATCGGCAGCTTCTTCCACGACTTCCTCAGGCCCGCGCTCGATGCGGTGAAGCCGATCCTGGCGCCGCTGCACACGGTCGTCGCGGTGCTGAACACGGACCTTACGTTCCTCAAGGGCATATTGGGTCCGGCCTGGCATGTGCTGGACACGGCCGGCGCCGTGGACAGCGCCGGCAAGGACATGGGCGACGGGCGCGTCACGCTGCTCGACCTGATCAAGGACGGCGCCGCCAGGCTGGGCAACGACATTTCCGTGGGCGGCGCGCAGAGCTTCATCAACGACCTGGACGTGGTGCTGCAGGCGATCGCCTTCCTGGACAACATGACCCTGGGTCCGTCCGCATACAACCTGGGCTCGTTCACGATCACCGACGACGTGCGGGCGGCCAACTTCAGCGCGGCCAACGCGACGCTGGCGAAACTCGGGTCAGGGGTGACGGTCCAGAGCCTTCTGGGCGGCCTGGGCGGGCCCTATGCGGCGGCCGCCGGCAACGGCTACAGCGGCAGCGTCGCGGACGCGCTGCTGACAATCCTGTCGAACAAGATCCTCAGCTTCCCGATCCTGGACCCCACCAACATCTTCAACATGCTGCTGGGGCGCACGGCAGACCTGTTCAAGTTCAACCCGACGCCGTTCACGCTCGGCACCGGCACGGTCACGCTGATCGACGTGCCGGTGTTCCCGTTGATCGACATCGTCGTGAACGGCGCGCTGTCGGCCACCGCGGGCATCGGCTTCGGCGTCGACACCAAGGGGATCCTGGACTACGCCGCCGGCGGCTACACCGACCCGGGCAAGCTGCTGGACGGGCTGTATGTGACCAACCCCGTGGTCAATGGCGCAAGCGCGCCGGTGTTGCAGATCGCGGGCCGGATCGGCATCGGCGTGGCGCTGGGGGTGCCGGGGCTGCAGGTGGTCGGCACGGGCGGCATCGGCGGCGAGGTGGATTTCTCCCTGGCCAACACCGGCAAGAACTACCTGGGGCCGCTGATCAGCCAGCTGACGTCAGACCCGCTTTCGGCGTTCAACGCGACGGGCAAGATCACGGCCGGGTTCGAGGTGGGCACGAAGATCCTGGGCCTGCCGAGCTACAGCTATGACAGCCCGACGGTCACGCTGCTGACCTACAACCATCCCATCACGCCGCCGGTGGGGGTGCAGCCGGCCACGTTCACCCGCATCGCCGTCACCAGCATCAACGGCGACACGGCGAAGACGACCGGGCGCGAGGTGAGCACCGACGTCATCCGCTTCACGATGTATTTCTCCAAGGGGGTGTCGATCATCCCCAACAACGCGCCGGTCATGACGCTGAACGACGGCGGCACGGCGGCCTACAACGACACGCTGTCGAAGAACACCGGCACGCTCGTGTTCGACTACACGGTGCTGCCGAGCGACACGTCGATCAAGACGCTGGGGGTGGCCAGCATCAGCAGCCAGGTGCGCGACACCGACGCGCAGGTGGTGGGGTTTGCCGACGCCGCCGGCTACCAGTTCCAGAACGTGTCGGTCGACACGGCGCAGCCGCTGAACTTCACGGCGCCCACCGGCCTGTTCAACGACACCGGCAACTTCAACCGCGCCTTCGTCAGCGTGTCGCTCAATGGGCAGGCCCTGACGCTGTATGGCAACGCGATCGTCAACAGCGGCTCGGTCGCGACGTTCCAGCAGGACAGCGGCGACGTGAACACGCTGTCGGTGCAGCAGGGCGGCACGCTGTCCATGACGCGCGGCGTGCTGCGCGTGAACAGCCTGCTGGACGGCAGCACCAACGCCGGCGCCATCCAGATCGGCCCGGCCGAACTGCGCATCAAGCTGGACCTCAAGAACTCCGGCGCCATCACGCTCGGCGCGGCCGGCGGCACGCCGACGCTCAGCTTCCTGAACGGGCAGACGCAGCTGACCGGCGGCGGCACGATCGTGCTGAGCGACAGCACGGGCAACCTGATCGGCGGCGGGCCGGCCACCGGCGACGTGTCGGCGCTGCCGGTGCTGACCAACGTCGACAACACCATCAGCGGCGCCGGCACGATCGGCGGCTACGCGCCGGACGGGTCCACGGGGCTCGACCTCGTGAACAAGGCGACGATCGCCGGCACCGGCACGAACAAGCTGGTGCTGCTGGCGACGACGACGAACCAGGGCACGCTGTCGGGCGCCGGGCCAGGCGGGCTGTCGATCCAGGGCACCGTCGACGACAAGGCCGGCACGATTGCGGCCAGCGGCGGCGGGGTCGTGACCCTGGGCGACAAGGCGGATGTCACGGGCGGCACGCTGTCCACGCCCGGCGGCACGGACACGGCGCGCATCCTGACGGCGGGCCTGGCCGCGATCCACGGCAAGATCACGCAGAACGCGTTCATCCAGGTGGGCGCGGGCGCCACGCTGCAGGTGACGGGCGAGATCGACCAGGCGCGCTACGTGACGCCCACGGCCAACAGCGCGCGGCTGTCGGCCGGCGGCGGCACGTTGCAGTTCATCGGATCGCAGGTCGTGGGCGGGTACATCACCGGCGCCGGCGTCACGGTGACCGGCAGCACCGCCTGGTCCGGTTCCAGCGCGCCCGCGGGCGCCAGCGGGCCTGGCCTGCTGTCCGACGCGACCGTCGCGGTGGCAGGCACCGGCCTGCTGACGTTCGGCGGCGTCACCGCCAACCGCGGCGTGGTGACGACGCAGGGGACCGTGGCGGCGTCGGGCACGTTCGACAACACGGGCGGCACGCTGGCGGCGACCGGGTCCGGGCACATCACCCTGGCGGCGGCGACGGTCATCGGCGGCACGCTGTCCGGCACGACGGCCGTCGTGGGCAACGTGGCGCTGGACGGCACGGCATCGACGCTCAACAGCTACGGCACGCTGACGGCCAGCCACCAGGCCGGCGTCGCCACCGACGGGCTGACGCTGAAGGGCGTCATCAACCAATACAGCAGCCCAACGCTGGCCGGCACGATCGTCGCCGACAACGAGGATATCGTGCTGCTGGGCGCCACGCTGCAGAACGGCACGCTGGCGACGATCGGCTCCGGGCGGTTTGTGGTCAGCACCGATTCGGTGCTGGACGGCACCAGCCACGGCCTGACCTTGCCCGGCGCGCTGACGATCCAGCTTGGCCAATCGCTGACGATCCGCGGCCAGATCGTCAACGCCGGGTCGATCGCGCTGTCCGGGTCGTACACGAACGCGCCTGCGGTGCTGAAGGTGACCGGCGCCTCGTCCCTGACGGGCGGCGGCACGGTGCGGCTGCAGGACACCTATTACGCGGACACGCGGTCAGACGTCGCCGTGATCAAGGGCCTGTCCTCGGCCGCCGACACGCTCGACAACGTGGACAACGTCATCGTCGGCTATGGGGAGCTTGGGTCGGGTCGGCTGAGCGTCGTGAACGAGGCGGCCGGCACGATCGACGCCGAGGGCGCGACCCTGCTGGTGGCCACCGGCGCCGGCGCCACGACGAACCGCGGCCTGATGGAGGCGACGAAAGGCGGCCGGCTGCTGCTCGAGACGTCGATCGACAACACGAGCGGGCGCGTGCTCGCGGCCACGGGTTCGACCGTGCAGCTCGGCGGCAACGGCATCGCCGGCGTTCTGGCCGGCGGCCGGGTCGAAACGGCGGGCACGGGCGCCGTGCTGGTGAGCACCGACGGCGGCACGCTCGACGGACGCAGCCAGACGCTGACGAACGCGGGCGCGGTGGCGCTGGCGAACACGGCGATGTTGACGCTGAAGGGCGCGATCGCGAACACCGGCAGCATCGCGGCCAACGGCAGCTACACAAGCGCGCAGACGACGGTGCGGATCGCGGGGGCCGTCACGCTTTCGGGCGGCGGCGGCATCGCGCTGGTGGACACGTACTACGCCGCCACCCACAGCGACGTGGCGGGGATCAACGGCGCCAGTGCGGCCGACCGGCTGGAGAACGTCGACAACGTCATCAGCGGCTATGGGGAGCTGGGGTCTGGCGCGCTGACGTTCGTCAACGACGCCGCCGGGGTGGTGGACGCGACCGTCGGCACGCTGCTGCTGGACACCGGCGCCGTGACGGTCGTGAACACCGGGCTGCTGGAGGCGACGGCAGGCGGCACGCTCGAATTCCGCAGCGCCGTGTCCAGCACCGGCCGGGTGCTGGCGGACGCGACCGGCACGCTGACATTGAAGGCTCTCGTCAGCGGCGGCGCCGTCGTGGTGGCCACGGGCGGCAGTTTGGTTTTCACCGGCGGCGCTATTGCCAGTGCAGCGGTGACGACGCAGTCCGGCGCGCTGATCGCGGTGACGAGCACCGGCACGATCGATGGCACGGCCGGCACGATCTCGCTCGCCGGCACGCTGGCGGTGGCATCCTCGGCGAGGCTGACGCTGAAGGGGGCGATCGCGAACAGCGGCAGCTTCGCGCTCAACGGCAGCTACACCAGCGCCCCGGCGACGGTGCGGATCGCGGGGTCTGTCAAGCTGTCGGGCGGCGGCGGCATCGCGCTGTTGGACACCTACTACGCGGCCACCCACAGCGACGTGGCGGCAATCAACGGGACCAGTGCGACAGACCGGCTGGAGAACGTCGACAACCTG
>JAYUCA010000375.1:0-4000 GCA_043740535.1 Rhodospirillales bacterium
CCAGCGTTCGCTCTGAGCCAGGATCAAACTCTCAGGTTCATCTACCAACCCATCAACCCCGGAAGGCCAACAAGCCAGCACAACGAACAAAACCCAAGATAGTCCGAAACCTCAGCCCCAATCCAAAACACTTGGCTTCTCAAACCCCGAAAGGCTTAAGCCTCCAGAAACATACATCTCAGAGATACGTCAAAGCACCACGAACCCGTAAACGCAGCTCCGTCAGCCAAACCTCGGAACCGATCAACCAAACGTCCATCCAGGATCAGAAACCAAAATCAGAACCAGTCCAAGGCGAAAGCCCCAAACTACCGAACCAATCATGATGCCAAAACCCGAAAACACGCCGGTAAACCAGAACAAAGCCAACCAGACAAAACCACCGTGACCCACACAACAGACCCAATCGCTCAGGACCGTAAGTGCAGAAACACTCAGGACGCCGCCAACATATCCCTTCCATAACCATATTCTATTGTCAAAAGAACATACGAAGATCGAAAACGCCGCCATCCCCAACTCTTCAGGGGAAGGAAGCGATCCGTTCTCTGCAAACCCTACGCTGAAAAGCGCGAGGTAAGAAACCTACCGGGGAAATCTGCACCGCGTCAACCGCGCTGCGTCTCCGGTAGGGGGTGGAATAGGCGCGTCGATCAGGCAGGTCAACGGGAAAATCAAACCATTCCGCATTCCCAACCCAAAAGACAATTTTGCGACAACCCCAGGCCACGCCTCACGGGCCGCTCATGTAGCCGAGAACGCGCCCCTTCCCCACCATCGCGTCGCGGATGATGCGCATCTGGCCCCCGCCGGGGAACGACACGATCTCCGTCCCGCCAGGTCCTGCCACCACGGGCACCGGCGCGCCCGCCCATACGGCGGCCACGAGGCGGCCATATGGCGCGCCCAGTTCGGGGTTCATCGAGTGGTATCCAGCGGCCGCTTCTGGCCAGGCCCGCAATTTCTCGAACAAGGTCAACAGGAAACGCGCGGCGTAACGGGCGTTCAGCGCCGGGTCGAATGCATCATCGAGGCTCCGGAAAGCGCTCGGGTGATGCAGGAGGTTCACCTGCATGCAGCCCACATCGATCGACAGGACGCCCCGCGCCTGCAGCGATTGCACGGCCCGGATGGCCTCGACCTTGCCAGGATAGAACGTGCCGACGCCTTCGGCCGTCACAGTCCAGGGCCACGGCGCGCGCAGCCTGGTGCGAGGGTCCAGCCGCCCGCTCTCGACCAACCCGATCGCCGCCAGCAGGCCCGGGACAGTCCGCGACGCCTTCTCGGCCACGGCGATAGCCGAACCACAGTCAGAGGCCGGAACCGCCATGGCCGGGCTGACCAGGCCGCACAACAAGAGCAGAACAGCGCGCATCGTGCCGGGGATATTGGCCGTGCCCGGGCCAGACCGCAACTTGCCGGACCGGGCCGGGCGGGGGAGGATGCGGTCATGACCTACTCCATCCTTGTCCTCGACCCATCGACCGGCGCGTTCGGCGCCGCCGTCGCGTCGCGTTTCTTCGCCGTGGGCGCGTTGTGCACCCATGCCGAGGGCGGCGTCGGCGCGCTGTCCACACAGGCCCTGGTCAACCCGACCTACGGCCCCGCCGGCATGGCCCTGCTACGCGCCGGCGCGCCGGCCGACGTCGTGGTCGCCCAGCTCGTCGGGCCGGATCCAGGCCGTGCGCAGCGGCAGTTCCACATCATCGATGCCGCCGGCCGCGTTGCGCAGCACACCGGCGTCGATTGCGTCACCTGGGCCGGCCAGCGCCATGGCGAGGCGATCTCGGTCGCCGGCAACATGCTGGCCGGGCCCGCCGTGCTCGACGCGATGCTGCAGGGTTACGCCGCGGCCGCCGGCCCGCTGGCCGGGCGCCTGATCGCCGCCCTGCAGGCCGGCGAGGATGCCGGCGGCGACAAGCGCGGCAGGCAGAGCGCGGCCGTCCGCATCCACACCAAAGACGCCTGCCCGGACCTCGACATCCGCGCCGACGACCATCCTGACCCGCTGGCCGAGCTGCGCCGCCTGCATCGCGTCAGCCTCGAGCGCTTCGCCGTGATCCGCGGCCTGATGGCCGGGCGCGACGACCCGTGCGGCGTGCTCGACCGCGCCATCATCGAGGCCGCCGTCGCCCGCGACGGCCTGCCCCCCATACAGGAGTAACGAGCATGCACCGGCTTCTGGCCACACTCGGATGGCTCGCCGTCGCCACGCCGGCCCTGGCGCAGGGCACACTGACGATCGCGCTCCGGCAGGACCCGGACGTGCTCGACCCGACCCTGGGCTCGGCCTATGTCAGCCGGATCGTCTATGCCGCGTTGTGCGACAAGCTGATCGACATCGACGAGCACCTGAACTTCGTGCCGCAGCTTGCCACCGCCTGGACCTATGAAGACCCCACCCACCTAGTGCTGACGCTTCGCGCCGGCGTCACCTTCCATGACGGGGAAAAGTTCGACGCCGAGGCGGTGAAGTACAAACTGAACCGCGACCTGACGATCAAGGGCAGCATGCGGGTCGGCGAGGTCAACGCCATCCAGGCGATGGAGGTGATCGATCCGCTGCATCTCCGCCTGGTGCTGAAGGCGCCCAGCACGCCGCTGCTCAGCATGCTGGCAGACCGGGCGGGGATCATGATCTCGCCGAAAGCCGCCGAGGCCGCGGGCGCCAGTTTCGGCAGCCACCCGGTCTGCGCCGGCCCCTACCAGTTCGAAAGCCGCGTGGCTCAGGACAGCATCGTGCTGAAGCGCTACCCCGGCCATTGGGACGCAGCCAGCTACCATTTCGACCGCGTCGTCTACCGCCCCATGCCGAACTCCGCCGTGCGCCTGGCCAACCTGCAGGCGGGCAGCGTCGACCTGGTCGAGCAGATCCTGCCCAGCGACGTCGCCGCCGTGCGGAAGGACCCGCGGCTGGCGCTCGCGATCGGCGACGGGCTTGCCTACACCGGCATCAACTTCAACGTCTCCAACGGCGCCGCCGCCAATACCGCGACCGGCCAGAGCGCCAAGATCCGCGCGGCCTTCGAGGCGGCGATCGACCGGGCCGCCGTCAACCAGGTGGTCTATGACGGCTTGTATACGCCGACGGCCCAGGCCAACCCGCCCAGTTCGCCGTTCTACATCAAGGAGATCGCCGTACCGGGCCGGGACCTGGCGCGCGCCCGGGCCCTGTTGAAGGAGGCGGGGGTGACGCTGCCGGTCCCGGTCACGCTGACGTTGGCAAACGAGCCGGACCAGGCGCAGGTCGGCGAGATCATCCAGGCGATGACGGCCGAAGCCGGGTTCGAGGTGAAGCTGAAGGTGATGGAGTTCGCGTCGTCGCTGCAGGCGGGCTACGCCGGGGACTTCCAGGCCTACATGATCGGCTGGTCCGGCCGCGTCGATCCGGACGGCAACATGTGGCAGCTGCTGCACCCGAAGGGCACGTTCAACTACGGCCGGTGGGACAACCCGGCCGCCGCTGCCCTGCTCGACCGCGCCAGGGTGGAGCCCGGCGTCGAGGCGCGCCGGGCGCTGTATGCCCAGTTCTGGCAGATCGAGCGGGAGGATCTGCCGCTGATCTACCTTTGGACAGCGAAGAACGTGGTGGGGATGAAGAAGAGCCTGACCGGCTTCGTGCAGGTTCCGGATGGGCTGATACGGTTGCGCGGGATGCGGATAGGCGGCTAGCGCACTGGCGTCGCTTCTCCAAGCCGTAGGGTTGCCGCAAGAGGCGCATGACAAAAGGGCAGTGCATTCTCCGAAGCGCCCTCCGCGATCGCGAGGTAAACGCAAACGGGCGGGGTTTTACCCCCGCCCGGTTGGTGAAGCAAACCCCCTTTGGGGTTTGCTATTAAGAACGCCAGGTCAGCTACTTGATAGTCACGCAGTGTCTCGGACATCAACTTTTCTTTCATTACCGGGCACAGGCTCTCGCGTGAACCACAGTCCTTGCCATTCGTTTCGCATGTATGCTCGCAATACTAGACTGCCGAGCGTTTCCCATGGCAGCGCCGCT
>JAYUCA010000376.1:0-4261 GCA_043740535.1 Rhodospirillales bacterium
CCGGCAGCGAGGCCGGAGACGGGGGCAAGCGCGTTGGTGAAAGCCGGGCTGCTGCTGGTCAGGAAGGCGGCGGCGAGCAGGTCGGCGGGGCCGGTGGCGGTATTGGCCTCGGTCAGGGCGATGGTCAGCGGGGCTGCGCCCTGCTGGAACGTGCCCAGGTTCAACGTGGCGCCGACCGGCTTCGCGGCGACGCCGTTGACGGTCTCCGTCAGGCTCGAGACGGCGTAGTTGTCGATGGTCGCGGTCAGTGGGACGGTGGCGGGGGTCAGGGGGGTTTGGCCCTTGCCGTCGATGCTGCCGGCGCCAGTTCCGCCGTCGCTGGTCAGGCTGACGGTGGCCGAACCGGAGATCGTGCCGGCCGTCGACGTGTTGACGGCGACCGCGAGGGTGGAGTCGCTGGCGCCGGAGGCGATGTCCGCCGTGGGGCCGCTGCTGGAGGCCAGCAGGCCGCCGCTGGTGCTGGCGACGGCGGCGATCAGGCTTTCGGACAGGCCGTCGGCGACCGCGGTGTTGGCGACCTTCAGCGTGACCTTGCCGGCGTCGCCGACATGCAGGATGGGGATGGCGGCGGCGGTCACGCTGCCGGTTGCCTGGCGGAAGGTGGGCGGGATGGTCGAGACGGTGAAGCTGACGGTCGCGACCTGGTCGGCCTGCACCAGGCTGAAGCCCGTGCTGTTGGAGTCGGTCGGGTGGAGGGTGACGGTTTCGGTGAAGGTTCCGGCGGCGCCGGTGTTGATGCCGATCGTGCCGGCCGCGGCGGTGCTGCCGGCTGCGACGCTGCCGATGCCGTCAAACCCGGTGTTGGTGAAGGCGCTGTTGCCGATGACGGTGAAGCCGCCCCGCAACAGGTCGGCCGGGCCGGACGCGGTGTTCTGCGCGCCGATCGCGAAGGCGCTCACGGTCTGGCCGAGGCTGTACGTGCCGAGGTTGATCGTGACGGCGCCGGACGTGCCGGTGGGCACGACGGCCGGGCCAGCGGTGGAGAATGCCGCCTGGGCGTAGTTGTCGACGGTGAGGTTGACCGGGACGGTGATCGGCGTCAGCGGCGCCGTGCCCAGGCCGTCGATGCTGCCTGCGCCGACGCCGCCGTCGCTGGTGAGGTTGACGGTCGCGGCGCCGGCGATCGTGGCGGCCTTGGAGGTGTCGACCGTCAGTTGCAGCGTGGCGTTGCTGGCGCCGGCCAGGATGTCGGGCGTGGGGCTGGCTCCGACGGCGGTCAGGCCGCCGGACGCCGCGCCCAGAGCGGCGATCAGGCTTTCGGCGTTGCCGCCGGTGGGCGCGATATTGCTGACGTTCAGCGCGACCGTCGTCGTGTCGCCGACATGGACGATGGAAGCGGGGATCACGGGCGTGATGCTGGCCGCGGCCAGGACGCGGGTGGGGGCGACGCCGGTGACGGCGTAGTTGACGGTCACGGTCTGGGCCGCCTGCGCCAGGCTGAAGCCGGAGGCGTTGGTGTCGGTGGGCGCCAGGACGATCGTCTCGGTGTGGGCGCCGGTCTGGGTCGTGTCGATGGCGATGCTGCCGGCCGCGGCGGCGCTGCCGGCGGCGAGGTTCGTGAAGCTGGCGAACCCGGTGTTGGTGAAGCCGCTGGCGTTGTTGACGGTGTATGCGCCGTTCAGCAGGTCCGCGGGGCCGGCGGCGCTGTTCTGGGCGCTGAGCGTCACGGCGGCGGCTGCTTGCCCGGCCTGGAACGTGCCGAGGTTCAGCGTGTATGTGCCCGGCGCGCTGCCGGCGACGAGGGCCGGGCCGCTGCTGACGAGGGTGGCCTGGGCGAAGTTGTTGACGGTGATGGAAATGGGGGATGCGGCCTGGGCGAGGGCCATCTGGCCGAGGCCGTCGATGCTGGCTGCGCCGGCGCCGCCGTCGCTGACCAGGTTGAAGGTGGCAGTCCCGGTGATGACGCCGGCCGAGGCCGTCGAGACCTTCACGTTGATCGTGCCGTCGGATGCGCCGGCGGCTATCGGGGCGGTGGGGCTGGTCGAGGCGGCGGTCAGGCCCGTGGTGACGCCGGCAAGGGTGGCGACCAGGTTCTCGGAGAAGCCATCGGCGACCGCGGTATTGGTGATCTTCAGCGCCACCGTGCCGGCGTCGCCGACATGGAGGATGGGGACGGCAGCGGTGGCGATGGCTGCGACGGCCGGGCGGAAGACGCCGCCGAGCACCGCCACCTGCGGCGCCTGCACCAGCGCCACCAGGGTCCCATCGGGGCTGATGGAGCTGCCGCCCAGCGACACCGCGCCGGACTTCGACCCGCCGGTGGTGGTGTTCAGGCCGACGGTGATGCTGGTTGCGTCGGTCTTGCCGGGCGCCAGGGCGGTGACGGCGCCGGTGCTGGTGGCCGGCCCCACCGGCGTGGGGGTGACATTCAGCGAGCCGGCGGGGGAGGCGGCGGTGTTGGAGACGCTGACAGCCCGGCTTTCCGCCGTGCCGACGCGGACGTTGGGGAACAGGATCATGTCCGGGGAGTTCAGCCCGGCCTGGGCGGAGGGCAGGACGGTTTCGATGATCGTCAGGGTGATGACGGGCAGGGTGGCGGTGTAGCCGGTGGCGTTCACATCCTTGGGGGTGAAGGTCAGCGTCTCGGTGAAGGCGCCGGCCGTGCCGGTCTTGGACGAGACGGTGATGCCGTCGTAGCTGGCGCCGCCCCGCAGCGCCGCCGTCAGGTTGGCGCCGGTGATGATGACGCCCGCGCCGACGGGGGCGCCGAACAGGCCGGTCAGGCTGTCTGACCCCAACGCCGCGTTGTTCTGGAGCGAGAGCTGCTCGGCGGCCGGGACCTCGCCTTGTTTGAAGGTGCCGAGGTTCAGCGTGTAGCTGGTCGCCGAGGTCGCGGTCAGGTTCTTCGGCGTGGTGCGGTCGATGAAGCGGGGCAAGGCCGGGACCCCGGCCACCGCTGCGTTGTTGGCCACGACGCCGACCGCCACAGGCACGACGGACACCAGGCTGTCCGGCGCCGCGATCGAGACCTCGAGCTTCGCGGACACGCTGCCGCCCAGCGCGTTGGCCGGCACGGCGACGGTGAACTGGGCCATCTGCGACCCGGCGGCGATTGTGACCGTGCCCGTGGGCAGCGCCGCGCCGAAGGTGGCGGCGCCGAGGAAGCCGGCCCCGCCATCGACGACGGCATAGCTGACCACGGTGTCGGCGACGGCGGGCTGGGTCAGATAGACGTCGAAGACGACGGGCGTCGTCGCGTTCTTGGACTGGACGACGCCCGGGGGGTCGGCGCGCACCCCCACCTCGGTCGGGGGGATAGGGATTGCGGTGGGCGTGAAGACCGTGGTGGCGCGGACCTGCTGCTGGATGACGGCGGCGCCGTCGATGAAGCTGCTGTCGCCGGTGATCAGGAAGTCGCGCTGCGCGGCGGCGGCGATGCCCGGGTCGGTGATCCCGGCCGCCGTCACCAAGGTGCTTGCCTGCGCCTGGATTCCGCCGGGCAAGGCCTTGGTGTCGAAGAAGCCCGCGGGATCGCTGCGGTTGGTGAAGGTCTGCGTCGTCTCGCCGGGGCCGTAGTCGAACAGCGAGGTGGGCTGGGTGACGCGCCACGAGTCCGCGAACACGCCATAGAGCGTGGCGTATGTCAGCGGCTGCGGCAGCACGGCGCCGTCCGAGAGCTGGAAGTCGTTGGCCTGGCCCGCATCCTCGCCCTGCAGGCCGCCGACGAAGTTCGGCGCGCTGAGCGGAATGCCGTCATAGACGTCGAGGTGGTTGCCCCAGTCGGTGACGGTGGCTTCCTCGCCGGAGTTCCACACCACCTTCCAGATGTTGGCGGCCAGCTGCGTGACCGAGCCTGCGGCGAGGTTCAGGACCGGGCTGTCGTTGGACAGCGTCGTCGCCGCGCCGTTGACCCAGACGGTTGCCGCGCGGCCGGAATCGAAGGTGATGCGGTCGGCGCCGAGCGACATCGCCGTCTGGGTGATGACGCTGACGACTTCGAACCGGATGAAGTTGTAGTATGGCGTCAGACGAAGCTGGATGTCGAAGGTGTCGCCGGTAATCCGGCTTTGCGCCAGAGTGAACTCGCCGGCCGCCTGGAAGTCGTACAGCAGGCCGTTATAGGTCACGATATGCACGTCGCCCCAGGCTTTGCTGAAGACCATGCTGGGGGCGACGACGTTGTCCTTGATGGTCAGCGTCTGCGTCGGCAGGGCTGCGTCGAAGCCGGTGCCGTTGCTGTCGGTCGGTCGGCTGGAAGGTGGTAACTGCTCAACCCGGCGACAGGATGGTTTGTCCGCGCAATGTCGCGTTGATTGCCTGA
>JAYUCA010000377.1:0-1697 GCA_043740535.1 Rhodospirillales bacterium
CAGCCTCAAGGTCAGACGGAAATCTGCCGCATGGGACACCGCTTATCTCGAAGCCTTGCTCAGGCAATCAGCGTGACCGCCCTTCAAGCGATTCCCCTGAGCAGCGGGCCGCTGATCCGGCCCAGATAATCCTCGCCGCAGCGTGGCGCGCGGTTGCACTCCCGCGCCGCGTCGCCCAGGTAGCCGCAGCGGCAGGGGTTCATGGCGGCCACCAGTTGGAACCGCGCCGGATACGTCACGTGCGCGGCGGCGCGGGACACGGTC
Organism: Rhodospirillales bacterium; assembly: GCA_043740535.1. GTDB lineage: Bacteria > Pseudomonadota > Alphaproteobacteria > Acetobacterales > Acetobacteraceae > JBBROS01. The sequence continues at coordinate 265 of JAYUCA010000377.1, forward strand.
GTGCGCCCGCTCTCCAATGGGGCCCGCAGCGCCTCCAGCGCCGGGCGCGGGACCTCCGGCAGCTCGTCCAGGAACAGCACGCCGCGATGCGCCAGGCTGACTTCGCCGGGGCGGGCCCGCTGGCCGCCGCCGGTCAGCGCCGCCATGGAGGCGCTGTGGTGCGGTTCGCGGAACGGCGGCCGCATCACCAGGCGCCCGCCGTCCAGCATGCCGGCGACGCTGTGGATCATGCTGACCTCCAGCGCATCGACCGGCGCCAGGTCCGGCAGCAGGCGGGGCAGGCGGGCAGCCAGCATGCTTTTGCCGGCGCCCGGGGGCCCCACCAGCAACAGGTTGTGGCCGCCGGCCGCCGCCACCTCCAGCGCGCGCCGCGCCGTCTCCATGCCGCGGACCTCCGACAGATCGGGGCCCGGCCCGGCCTGTTGCGCGCCCGCGGGTTCCGGCGGCGTCAACACCTGGGCGCCACGGAAATGGTTGATGATCGACAGTAGGTCTGGCGCCGCCAGCACCTCGATCCGCCCGGCCCAGGCGGCCTCGCCGCCCTGCGACGCCGGGCAGATCAGGCCGACGTCGCGCAGCGAGGCGCCCATGGCGGCGGGCAGCACGCCGGCCACCTTGTTGATCGTGCCGTCCAGCGACAACTCGCCCAGGGCCGCATAGCCGGCCAGCTCATCCCGCGGCAGGATGTCCATGCCGGCCAGCACCGCCAGCGCGATGGGCAGATCGAAGTGGCTGCCTTCTTTCAGCAGGTCGGCCGGGGCCAGGTTGATCAGCACGCGGCGCGCGGGCAACGACAGGCCCATGGCGGTGAGGGCGGCGCGCACCCGCTCCCGCGCCTCGCCCACCGCCTTGTCCGGCAGGCCCACGACGAGGAAGGCCGGCAGGCCGGATGAGATCTGCACCTGCACCTCGACGGGCACAGCTTCGATACCGCTGAAGGCGAAGCTGCTGATTCGGGCGATCATCGGTGAAGGATAGCCGGGGGCCAGCCCCGCACAAGGGCGCCGACCATCCTGACAGCTGGCCACCGCCCGCCAGATCCCGTGTGGGTGACCCACGCGCCAGACTCGAAGGCCCGCTGGACGAACCCGGGAACCCGGCCTACCTCTCGGGCAAACGGAGGATGTCCATGCCCGAGGCCTTTATCTGCGACTTCGCGCGATCGCCCATCGGCCGCTACGCCGGGGCGCTGAAGGACGTCCGCACCGACGACCTGGCCGCCCACCCGATCCGCGTGCTGAAGGACCGCAACGCGTCCGTCGACTGGGCGGCGCTGGACGACTGCTATTTGGGCTGCGCCAACCAGGCCGGCGAGGACAACCGCAACGTTGCCCACATGGCCACGCTGCTGGCCGGCCTGCCCGTCGACGTGCCCGGCGCCACCATCAACCGGCTGTGCGGCTCGGGCCTCGATGCCGTCGGCACCGCCGCGC
>JAYUCA010000378.1:0-1622 GCA_043740535.1 Rhodospirillales bacterium
GTCGGCAGCGGCCCGTATCGCTTCGTGCCGGATGAACGCATCCCCGGCGCCCGCGTCGTCTACGCGCGCTTCGACGGCTACGTGCCGCGCGACGGCGGCGCGCCGTCGCGCACTGCCGGGCCGAAGCGGGCGAGCTTCGACCGGGTCGAGTGGTCGATCATCCCGGACGCAGCGACCGCGGCCGCGGCGCTGCAGCGCGGCGAGATCGACTGGTGGCTGGCCGCCAACCCGGACCTGCTGCCCGTGCTGCGCGCCGACCGCCGCCTGGTGGTCAAAACGCAGGACCCCACCGGCATCGTCGGCACCATGCGGTTCAACCAGCTGCACCCGCCCTTCGACAACCCGGCGATGCGCCGCGCCATCCTGGGCGCCGTCACCCAGGCCGACCACATGCAGGCCGTCGCCGGACCCGACCGCACGCTGTGGGCGGACGGCGTCGGCTATTTCTGCCCCGGCGCCCCGCTGGCCACCGCCGCAGGCATGGATGCGTTGACCCGGCCCCGCGACCTGGCCCGCAGCCGCCGCGAGATCGCGGCCGCCGGCTACAAGGGCGAACGCGTCATGCTGATGATGCCCACCGATATCCCCAGCGTCGCGGCCCTGGCCGAGGTGACGGCGGACCTGTTCCGCAAGCTGGGCCTGAACCTCGATGCCCAGACGATGGACTGGGGCACCGCGGTGCAGCGCCGCACGAACCAGGAAACGCCGGATAAGGGCGGCTGGAGCGTGTTCCAGACCAGCTGGTCGGGCCTGGACCACGTGAACCCCGCCGGCCATGTCTTCCTGCGCGGCAACGGCCGTGCCGCGGCGCCGGGCTGGGCGATCAGCCCGGAGATCGAACGGCTGCGGGAAGAATGGCTGCAGGCCGGCGACCTGGCCAGCCAGCAGCGCCTGGCCGAACGCATCCAGATCCAGGCCTTCGAGGACGTGCCCTACGTGCCGCTGGGCCAGCAGTTCCAGCAGACGGCGTTCCGGGCGGAGGTGCGCAGCATCCTGCCGGGTCTGCCGGTGTTCTGGAATATCGAGCGGGGATAGCCGGTTCCGGGCCACACACGTCATCCCGCAGCGGGAAGCTCAAGCCTTGGCAAGGGCTTCCCGGGTCAAGCACGCCCACGGTTAAATGAAGTTGGCGCCGCAAACGCCCGAACTCCGTGATGCTCGACCGCGTGGATCGCCGGATCAAGTCCGGCGATGACCTGGAAACTCAGTAGCGGGAACCGGACAGCCGCGGACTTGATCCGAGCATCCACGCAGTTCGGGATGCACTGAGGCAACGCCTGAAAACGTTGGCTTCCGCAGCGGAGGCAGGTTCACGTGGAACCGCGTGGATGGATCGGGTCAAGCCCGGCCATGACGAATTCGACGTATCCCTGCCAAACGCAATTCCGCATTCTTTTACGCGCTTCCCTCGATGTTCTCCCGCTGAATGGTGCTATGCTCCTCCGCCACTCGAATCCGAGGCTTACCCGCACCGATGCTGATGCCGTTCTCGTCCGAAGACCTCGGGCGCGTCTTTGACGCGCGCACGCTCACCAAGGGCCGCACCCTGATCCTGGTTTCCACCGTGGAGGTGGCGCTCGAAGGCGAGTCCATCGCGGTCGCCGTCGATCACCTGGACCAGC
>JAYUCA010000379.1:0-2500 GCA_043740535.1 Rhodospirillales bacterium
AGCTATCACCCGGAGGAAATCGATTTCGGGCACCGGTTCGCGGACGTGTTCCGGATGGAGGCGTCCGGGGAGTGGGTGATCGACTACGCGACGTTCCACCACACCGCCGCGCTGGATTGAGGCGGGCGGGGACGCCATCCCCGGGTCAAGCACGGCCCGGGTCAAGCACGGCCCGGGGATGACGTGACTATCAGTCAGCCGCGAGGGCCATCGCCTTGCGGGCCAGGATCTTGCCGACGTGGTCCTCGATGGCGACGCCCACGGTGTCTGCGTGGGTGGCGAACACGTGGTCGGCCCCGGCGTAGACGCGGTAGTCGACCTGGACGTTCTTCTGGGTGTTCAGCTTGTCGACCAGTTTGCGCACCGCAGGCTCGGGCACCAGCTCATCGCTGTCGCCGTGCAGCATGAGGCCGCCGCAGGGGCAGGGGGCGAGGAAGCCGAAATCGTAGTGGTTCGCGGGCGGCGCCACGCTGACCCAGCCCGAAATCTCGGGCCGGCGCATCAGCAGCTGCATGCCGACGAAGGCGCCGAAGGAGTAGCCGCTGATCCACAGGCCGCTGGAGTTCGGGTTGACCATCTGCATCCAGTCGAGCGCCGCCGCGGCGTCGCTGATCTCTCCGAAGCCGCCGTCGTACTTGCCCTGGCTGCGGCCGACGCCGCGGAAGTTGAACCGCATGACCGAGAAGCCAAGCTTCTGGAAAGACTGATACATCGTATAGGAGATGCGGTTGTTCATCGTCCCGCCATGCATCGGATGCGGGTGCAGAATCAGGGCGAGCGGGGCATTCGCCTCCTTGGAGTGGTGGTAGCGGCCCTCGAGCCGGCCGTCTGGGCCGGCGAACATCACCTCAGGCATGGCGTTCCAATCTCGATTCACATTTCGCGGCCCGGCCATGACGGCCGAGCACAGCAATTGATCCGACGCGCCGCACGACCATCCGACCGGAGGGCCATTTGACCACGCAGCACAAACCAGCATAACTTCGGCAGCACGAAGCGGACCGTAAAGCCCGTGTGTCAGCGCAACCCGGCACCTTCCTTCTGGCGGCCGGGGCTACGCTGTGCACCGGCTGCGAGCAGAATATAGTCAGTCTCGGCCCGGTTTTCATAATGGAAATGTCGCATGGCATTCATGTTTCTGCGTGAGGCCATACGGGCCTACCGGCAACGGGACCCGGCCGCCCGGTCTGACCTGGAGGTGCTGCTCTGCTATCCGGGGTTGCATGCCGTCATCTGGCACCGCCTGTCGCATGGGCTGTGGCGGCGCGGGTTCCGGCTGCCGGCGCGGTTTCTGGCGCATGTGGGCCGGTTCCTGACGGGGATCGAGATCCATCCGGCGGCGCGGATCGGGCGGCGGCTGATCATCGACCATGGGATGGGCGTGGTGATCGGGGAGACGGCGGAGATCGGCGACGACGTCTATCTTTATCACCAGGTCACGCTGGGCGGGACGAGCAGTGCTGCGGGCAAGCGGCACCCGACGGTGGGCAACGGGGTGATCGTGGGGGCCGGGGCGAAGATTCTGGGCGCGATCACGGTGGGGGACAACGCGCGGGTGGGGGCCAACGCGGTGGTGGTGCAGCCGGTGGCGGCGAACGAGACGGTGGTGGGCATCCCTGCGCGGCCGGTGGAGCGGGACCCGACTCGCCGGGCCGGGACGCGGCGGCCGGAGGCGTTCATGGCGTATGGGACGCCGTGCGAGAACACGGTCGACCCCCTGGTGTGCACGATCGAGGCGCTGCGGGCGGAAATCCTGTCGCTGGAGGCTCGGGTGACGGCCTTGCAGCAGCGGGAGACTTCGGAGCGGCGGGGGGCGGGCGAGTAGCGCGTGGCGTATCTGGACGCCAACGCGACGGAGCCTTTGCGGCCGGCGGCGCGGCAGGCGGCGCTGGATGCGATGGACCTGGTGGGGAACCCTTCGAGCGTGCATGCGGCGGGGCGGGCGGCCCGGGCGGTGCTGGAGGCGGCTCGGCGGGCGATTGCGGGGCGGTTCGGGGCGTCGACGGGGGGCGTGGTGTTCACGTCGGGCGGGACGGAGGCGGACGCGCTGGCGATCGCGGGGCTGGGGGCGGGGCGCCGGGTCATCGTGAGTGCTGTGGAGCATGACGCGGTGCGGGCGGCGGCGGCCGGGGCGGCGGTGGCGCCCGTGGACGGGGACGGGGTCGTGGACCTGGAGGCGCTGGAGCGGCTGCTGTCGGGCGGGCCGGCGCTGCTGTGCCTGATGCTGGCCAACAACGAGACGGGGACGATCCAGCCGGTGGCGGAGGCGGCGCGGCTGTGCCGGCGGCATGGCGCGCTGCTGCATGTGGATGCGGTGCAGGCGGCGGGGCGGATTGCGGTGGATATGGCGGCGCTGGGGGCGGACAGCATGGCGTTGTCGGCGCACAAGCTGGGGGGGCCGAAGGGCGCCGGGGCGCTGCTGCTGGCGCCGGGGCGGGAGATTGCGCCGCTGATCGCGGGCGGGGGGCAGGAGCGGGGGCGACGGGGGGGCACGCCGGGG
>JAYUCA010000380.1:0-2344 GCA_043740535.1 Rhodospirillales bacterium
ACATCACCCGCGCCGTCGGCCGGCTGATCCGGGCGAACGTGATCCCGGTCGCCAGCGCCAGGAACACCAGCCCGGTCATCGTCTCCACCGTCACCAGCAGATTGCAGTACAACGTGGCCGGCGACATCTGGCCATACCCGATCGTCGCGATCGTCTGGATGCTGAAGAAGAACGCGTCGGCGAACGATCCCGGCCGCGCGCCCATGATGCTGCCGGGCTCCAGCAGATACAGCAGCGCAAAGATCACGTTGACCACCAGATACGCCGCGCAGCCCAGCGTCAGGAACACATACCACCGCAGGCTGAGCATCCGGTGATAGAGGTCATGGTTCCACCCCACGCGCAGATTGGCCCGGCGCACCCGTTCGGCTGCCGTGCGCGGGACCATCCTCGGTTTAGGAAGCGCTGCCATGTCTGCCCGACACCGTGCACGCCCCCGCCGCCTTGACACAACCCCCGCCCGTGCTAACCGGCCCCATGGTTGAAAGCCCTTTCCTGACCGAGGCCGCCGCCCGCGGCTTCATCTTCCAGGCCACCGACGAAGCCGCCCTCGACGCGGCCATGCTCCAGGGCCCGGTCGGCGGCTACATCGGCTTCGACTGCACCGCCGACAGCCTGCATGTCGGCAACCTCGTGCAGGTCATGCTGCTGCGCCTGATGCAGAAGCACGGCCACCGCCCCGTCGTGCTGATGGGCGGCGGCACCACCCGCATCGGCGACCCCTCCGGCAAGGACGAGGCCCGCCAGATGCTGGACGACGCCCGCATCGCCCACAACATGGCCGGCATCCGCGCCTGCATCGCCCCCTTCGTCCGCTTCGGCCCCGGCCCCGTCGACGCCATCATGCCGAACAACGCGGATTGGCTCGACAAGCTCGGCTACATCGACCTGCTGCGTGACGCGGGCCCCCACTTCACCGTCAACCGCATGCTGACCTTCGACAGCGTGAAGCTCCGCCTGGACCGGGAGCAGCCGCTGACCTTCCTCGAATTCAACTACATGATCCTGCAAAGCTTCGACTTCCGCGAGCTGCTGCGCCGCGAAAACGTGCTGTTGCAGATGGGCGGCTCGGACCAGTGGGGCAACATCGTCTCGGGCATCGACCTGATCCGCCGCACCGAGCAACGCCAGGCTTTCGGCCTGACGACCCCGCTTATCGCGACCGCCAGCGGCGCCAAGATGGGCAAGACCGCCCAGGGCGCCGTCTGGCTCCGCGCCGACCGCCTGTCGCCCTACGACTACTGGCAGTTCTGGCGCAACACGGAAGACGCCGACGTCGGCCGCTTCCTCCGCCTGTTCACCGACGTCCCGTTGCCCGAGATCGCCCGCCTCGAAGCCCTGCCCGGCGCCGAGGTGAACGAGGCCAAGAAAGTCCTGGCCACCGCAGCCACCGCCCTGCTGCACGGCGAAACCGCCGCCAACCAGTCCGCCGAAACCGCCCGCCAGGCCTTCGAACAAGGCCTGGCCGCCGAAACCCTGCCCACCCACGAAGTCCCCGCGGCCCTGCTGGCCCACGGCATCCAGCTCGTGCGCGTCCTCGTAGAATCGGGCCTGGCCACCAGCAACGGCGAAGCCCGCCGCCTGATCCGCGGCGGCGGCGCCCGCGTCAACGACATCCCCGCAACCGACGAAGCCGCCACCCTGACGCTCGAAAACCTGCGCGACGGCGCCATAAAACTGTCATCCGGCCGCAAGCAGCACCGCCTGATCCGGCCGGTCTGAAACGTGCCGTCGGACCCGCTGCTCGACTACCTCGAGAAGACCTTTGCCGACGCCTACCGAAAGGAAATCGACCAGGAAGAAAACGTGTGGCGCAGCCTGCCGTTTTTTGCAGCGACCCTGGCGCTACAGCTCGCTGGCCTGGCGCAGATCCGCGACTGGATTGCCAGCGCGACCGGCACGCTATCCGTGGCTGCGGGACTTCTTCTGGTCATCGCAGGCGCCGCCACGCTCTCGGCACTCGTGTTCCTCGCAGTCTCGGTGTGGCCTGCGGACTTCCGACGGGTTTCTCGGGAACCGGCGATCCGCGGCTACGCGACGGCTGCCCGGCAGGAGGCTGCCGCCGCAGCGCCCACAGGAACCTTATCCGATGAGATTTCTGCGCGCGCCCTGCAGGCCGTCAAAACGAGCCTCGTAGAACAATATGCGCTCGCGACAGACAGCAACCGGCTGGTCAACGAAGCCCGGGCCAAATGGCGCACCCGTGCCGGCCTGGCCACGCTTGCCTCGGTGTTCGCTGTTCTGGCCCTAGCAGCCTGTCGGACTTAACGCGGCGCGGCAGATGCGGCTAGAATCTGGATGTCGATTCGCTTCCTGAACATGCTGGACCCTACGCCGATGAGCA
>JAYUCA010000381.1:0-1749 GCA_043740535.1 Rhodospirillales bacterium
CCCGCGCATCAGGTCCAGCATGATGTAGCCGACGCGCTGTCCAGGCCCGTGATACGTCCACTGCCCGCCACGCCCGGCGTCATGGACGGGGAACCGGCCAGGGTCGGCCAGGTCCGCCGCCCGCGCGGAGGTGCCGGCGGTGTAGAGCGGCGAGTGCTCGACGAGCCAGACCAGCTCGTTGGCGGCGCCGGCGCGGATGGCGGCGACGCGCTGCTGCATGGCGGCGATGGCGGCCTGGTAGTCCTGCGGGCCGTCCTGGATCAGCCAGTCCGGGTGCAGCGAAACGGCGGTTGAACCCGGCCCGTCCATCGGCTATACGCCCCCTTCCCGTGGTTCCGGCGGCGCCGGGATGACGGTCACGATGCGGTCGTGGCGAAATGGTAGACGCGCAAGCTTGAGGTGCTTGTGGGGGAAACCCTGTGGAAGTTCGAGTCTTCTCGACCGCATTCTTCAGCTCGTAGGCCAATGGTCTAGCGCTGCGGTTACCGCGGGTAGAGTGTCGCGGTCCTGGATGGTGACACGACCCTGGCGCGGCATCGCAATCGGCATAAGCCGGGGTTCGGCGCCGACGTCGGCGAAGACATCAATCTCGACCGCCTGTGAAAGGTTGCTGCGCGCACGGGGCCAGCGCCGTCGCATATCGGCCTCCGGCACATGATGCCCGCCGCGCGCGACCCGGTTTGCCACCCGGGCGATCGCGTCTTCGACTGTCGGGGCGCCCACGAATACGAGGCGAACGCCAAAGCCCCGGCTTCTCGCGGTCCGCATCAGTCCGAGTGCCGCGGCGCTCGCGAACACGGTCTCGGTCACGACTGAACGATCCTCGGCGAGGGCGCGGTGCACCGCCTCCAGCACGATCCGAAGCCCGAGAAACTGTGCCGCACCTGGAGTCATCTGCGGATCGGCAGCCATCGCGGCGGCGGTTTCCTGGTCGGGGTTGCGAAAAAGTGCCCCCTTCATGCCAGGTCTGCCGCGCAGTTCCTCGACAGGCGTCGTCTGGCCTGCACCGTTGATGCCGCCGACGATCACCAGCCAGGAACGCTCCTTGATCGAGATCGTGGGCCCCGGGACCTGGGTCGGCTGCGCCGATTTGCGGCGATTTCCTGGCGCCCTCCGCCAGGGCCTGAAGGCACGCGTCCGTGAAGCCATCGGACCCGATGAACCCTTCAGCAATCGGCGACGCGGATTTTCGCGGTTCGATCGTCGTTGCGGCGGGGATCAGGGCAGCAGCGCTGTTGTCCATGACGAGGCATATAATGCGCCTGTGCGCCGTCTGCCATAGCGTTTCAGTGTTGGGGCTCGCCGCTCCCGCGATGGCGGGAACCCCGGGTCAAGGTGGCCCGGGGATGACGGAGTCTTGGAGGCGGTCGTTCTTTGATGACGGCCGGTTTTTACTGGCGTCTTGCTGCGTCATCCCGCCGGCCTCGACAAAGAGGCGGATGGCGCCGCGCTCTTCCGCCCTGCGACGGTCTCGTTTTTTACAGCCCCGCCTTGATCACCTGGCGGGCGAAATAGCTTAGGATCAGGTCCGCGCCGGCCCGCTTGAAGCTGCCCAGGGCTTCGTGCACCACGCGGTCCTCGTCCAGGGCGCCGGCCTCTGCGGCGAACTTGATCATCGCGTATTCGCCGCTGACCTGGTACACCGCCAAGGGCAAATCCGTGCGGTCGCGGATGCGGGCCAGCACGTCCAGATAGGGCATGCCGGGCTTGACCATCAGCAGGTCGGCGCCCTCGGCCTCGTCGGTCGCG
>JAYUCA010000382.1:0-2964 GCA_043740535.1 Rhodospirillales bacterium
CGCGTCCGCCGATCGAGCAACGACAGCGCGCCGCCGCTGGCCATGATCAGCGCGCCGAACCAGATCCACGGCGCCAGCGGATTGTAGTGCAGCCGCATCAACGCCGCCCCGTCCCGCTCCTCGCCCAGCACCGCGTACAGGTCGGCGAACCCGTTGGTATGGATCGCCGCCTCGGTCGTCGTCATCTTCTGCACGGGGAATGCCCGGCGCGACGGCTGCATGACCAGGTACGGCATGCCGTCACGGCTGACGCGCAGGGTCGCGACCCGTTCGGCATAGTTCGGCCCGATCTCATCCCGCACGCCGTCCAGCGTCCAGGTATAGCCGGCAGACTCGACGCTTTCCCCGGGGTGCAGCAGCACGACCCGCTCCGACGCCATCGACATGCCCGCGACCCCTGCGACCAGCACGCCCATCCCGGCATGCCCCAGCGTGGTGCCGAACATCGACAGCCGCAGGCCTGCCAGCCGCGCCGTGCTGTCCCTCAGCGGAACCCGGAACAGCCGGGTCCGCTCGACGATCTCTGCGAACGACCCCAGGATCAGCCAGGCCGACACCCCGAACGCCAGCGTCGGCAGCGCCTTGGCTGGCCCCATCGCCGCGATCAGCCCGACTGCCAGCGCCGCCAGCGCCGCCCACCACAGCCGCAGCAGCGCCGGGCCAAGCCGCGCCCGCTTCCATGCCAACCCGGGGGCGATGACCATCGCGGCGAACACCGGCATCGCCAGCGGCAGCACCGTCGCGTTGAAGAACGGCGCCCCCACGGAGATCTTCGTGTCGAACACGAAGTCGGCGATCAGCGGATACATCGTCCCGGTGATCACCACCGCGGCGATGCTGCACAGCAGGACGTTGTTGAGAACCAATGCCCCTTCGCGCGACAGCGGCGCGAACAGCCCGCCTGCCGCCAGCACCGGCGCCCGGAACGCGAACAGCAGCAATGACCCGCCGATCACGAGGCCGAGCAGCCCGAGGATGAACACCCCCCTGGTCGGGTCGTTGGCGAACGCGTGCACCGAGTTCAGGATGCCCGACCGCACCAGGAACGTCCCCGAGAGGCTCAACGAGAACGTGCCGATCGCCAGCAGCACCGTCCAGACCTTCAGCGCCTCCCGCTTTTCCACGACGATCGCGGAATGCAGCAGCGCCGTCCCGGTCAGCCATGGCAGCAGGCTCGCATTCTCGACGGGATCCCAGAACCAGAACCCGCCCCAGCCGAGCTCGTAGTACGCCCACCACGACCCGAGCGCGATGCCGCTGGTCAGCAGGCACCAGCTCGCCAGCGTCCATGGCCGCACCCAGCGGCCCCACGACGCGTCGATCCGACCCTCCAGCAGGGCTGCGACGGCGAAGGCGAAGGGCACCGCGAAGCCCACGTATCCGGCGTAAAGAATCGGCGGATGGAACGCCAGGCCCGGGTCCTGCAGCAGCGGGTTCATGTCCCGCCCGTCCAGCGGCGGCGGCCAGATCCGGTTGAACGGATTGCTCGCCAGCAGGCAGAACAGCAGGAACCCGGCCGAGCTGCCCCCCAGCACGCCGATCACCCGCGCCCGCAACGCGGACGGCAACCCGCGCCCGAACGTGGCGACAGCGCCCCCGCACAACGCCAGGATCAGGCCCCACAGAAGGATGCTGCCCTCGTGGTTGCCCCAGGTTCCCGTGATCTTGTACAGCAGCGGCTTCAGCGTGTGGCTGTTCTCCGCCACGTTCAGCACGGTGAAGTCATCGGTGACGCTGACCCAGACCAGCGCCGCCGCAGCACTGCCCAGCGCCAGCAGTTGCCCGAGCGCCAGGGCCGGCGCGGCAGCCATCAGCCGCGCGTCGGCGCGGTGCGCGCCCCAGATCGGCAGCACCGTCTGGGCAAACGCCAGCGCGCAGGCCAACGCCAGTGCGAAATGCCCGAGTTCCGGGATCATGCTGCACATCCTCCCTGCATCATCCGCCTGCCTTTGTCGGTTCGCCAGGTTTGGACGGTTCCAGCGTGTTCCACGTCGCAGCCGGGGGCGGCGGACCCTGCTCCGGCCGCCACTGGCCGGACTTCTTCAGGGCCTCGGCCACGTCCTTCGGCATGTAGGTCTCGTCATGCTTGGCCAGCACCTCCGACGCCCGGAACGTGCCGTCGGATTGCAGCGTGCCGAGCGTCACGGCGCCCTGCCCCTCGCGAAACAGGTCCGGCAGGATGCCCGAGAACGACACATCGACCGCGGCCCGACCGTCGGTGATCCGGAACTGCGCGATCGGGCGCCCGTTGTCGCCGCCGCGCTTGATGCTGCCCGCCTCGACCAGCCCGCCCAGCCGCAGCGTCCGCCCCGGCCCGCCGGCATGCATCGACAGGTCCGACGGCGCGACGAAGAAAACCAGGTTGTCGCTGAAGGCGTTCAAACCCAGCGCCGTGGCAGACCCCAGCCCCAGCGCGCAGGCCAGCACGATCCAAAGCCGCCGCTTCTTGCGGGTCATCATCCGGCCCCCACCCGCGACGCCATGCGCGGATCGACCGCCGCCAAACGCCGCCGCGCCCGCCCGAGCCGTTGCCAGGCAAGCATCCCCAGGACCAGCGGGATACCGATGCCGAGCGCGTAGGCCGCCACGATGAAGGGCAGATGCGTCATGCCCGTTCCACCTGCGCCATCAGCAGGCCGCGGATCCGGCGCTCCATCACCGCGGCCCGCAGCCGCGCCAGCACGATGGCGCCGAACGTGAACGTGGCGCCCAGCGCGCAGACCAGCAGCGGCAGCAGCATGTCCTTGTGCATGCCGGACCCCGTCAGCCGGATGCTGCCCGGCTGATGCAGCGTGTTCCACCAGTCGACGCTGAACTTGATGATCGGCAGGTTGATCGCCCCGGCCAGCGCCAGGATCGCGCCGGCGCGTGCCCCGCGGATGGGGTCGTCGAAGGCCCGGACCAGCGCGATGTGCCCCAGATACAGGAAGAACAGCACCAGCACGCTGGTCAGCCGGGCGTCCC
>JAYUCA010000383.1:0-1820 GCA_043740535.1 Rhodospirillales bacterium
GGTACGGGCAAAATATGACGGCGTCGCTCTCCGTCGTCTTGGCCCTTACGAGTTTGCCGATGTCCATGTTCTCGAAATTCGCGCGGTCTAAGGAGGGCAGTTTCTCACAGTGATCTTGCGTTTCGCTTTTGTCCTGATCCTGGCGCTGTCCGCCCCGCCGACTGCCGTTCACGCCCAACTGCCGGGCAACGGCGATCGCGCGACTGCGGTCGCCACCCGCCTGTTGGCCGAGGCCCGGGACATCGCTGCAACCGAGGCGGGGTGCGCCCACCAGACGGACGTGTTGATCCGGGTTTTGTGCGCGCGCCGGCTGACGGTTGGGCTGCGCACCTACTATCCCGGCTTTTCAGTACGCGATCCGTCCGGCGCCTTCGCCGGCTTCGAGCCCGATATTGCCCGCCGCATTGCCGCCTTCCTAGGCGTCGGGATCGAATTGCGCGCCGTCGATCCGAAGACCCGTATCCCGACGCTCGCCGACGGCACCGTTGATCTGGTGATCGCCACCATGGGGCACTCTGTCCAGCGTGACAGCGAAGTCCGCTTTATCCGGCCACATTACTACCGCTCCGAAACCGCGATCGTCGGCCGGATCGACAGTCCGGTGGCCAATTGGGACGATCTTTCCGGGGGCACGGTGTGCCTGCCGCTCGGCTCGACCTCCAACATCATCTTCGTGCGCAACCATGTCCGCATCCTGACCTTCGACCGGCCCGAACAATTGATCGATGCGTTACGGTTCGGCGAGTGTCACTTCATTGTTCAGGATGACACCTTCTTCGCCGGCTTTCTGGCCGACCCGGACTGGGCGTCGAAGTTCGCCATCAAGTTTCGCTTCAGCCCGCAGCCATGGGGCATTGGGGTTGCCCGTGACAACAGCACCCAATTCGCCGCCCTGCTCGACGCGCTCAGCCTCGCCTTCCATGCCGATGGCAGCTTTATCCGCCTGGCCCAGGCGCATCGGCTGGATGTGTCGTTTTTGCGGAGCGAGCAGACGCGGCTGGCCGATCCCGCGTGCCTGACGCCGGCCGACGCACCGGCGCCAGCCTGCCTCGCGCCACCATTTGATACCACCGGCGACGCTGCCGATGTCTCAGCGCTGGCGCCTTACGTGTCCTGGATCGAGCGCGGCATCGCCGATCGTTTTGGCGTCACACTTGATCTGTCGCTGTTGCGCGACCGCAGCACGATCGGCCTGCTGGTGGAAGGGGTGTTTTATTCGCTGGCGCTGATCCTCGGCACCCAGATCAGCACCCTGGTCCTCGCGCTCGGGTTCGGTTGGTTGATGGTGCGCGGGGTGGCGCCGGTGCGACATCTGGTCGGCACGCTGACCATGCTTGGCCAGGTGACGCCGCTGCCGTTGCTGATGTTCTTTGTCTATGTCTTGGCTGGCGGCATCGCGCATTATTCTGGCGGGGTCGCGCTGGCTGCCGCGATCTTCGCGATCGGCCTCTATAATGGCAGCAATGCCGCCCGCGCGCTCGGCGAGGCGCACCAGACCTTGCGTCGCCAGGCCGCCGACACCGGTTTCGGACGGGTGGTGACCCTCGCGAGCGCCCAGATGGTTGCCTTTCTGATCAACGCTGCGAAGGGCAGCCCGGCGGCCGGCATGTTCGGGGTGCCTGAATTCCTCAATGTGTCTTTCCGCGCTCGAGGATTTCACCATGCATCATTTTTATTTCACACGTCGCGCGACAGCCGCTCGGACAACATGGAGCATCGTCGCGACAGTCGCCATAACGGTCACGGTCCTCGCGGGCTGCACCGTGATTGCGGTGGCCGACGCGGTGGGCACGGTTGCCGTCAAAACCGTGGGGCTGGCC
>JAYUCA010000384.1:0-2096 GCA_043740535.1 Rhodospirillales bacterium
TCGGCCGTCGGCAGGGGCGATGGGCTGGATGGAGCGACGGGGGTGTGGGAGAGGCTCATGGGCCGCGCGGCAGTAGCCGATCCCCGAAGCCACCGCAACATCGGCCGGGTGTGTGCCCCAGATGCCACGCGGCGGAAAAAAGAGGGGGTGCGGCGGACTGCCATGCATTGCGGTCAAAGCCGTGCTGGGTTAACGGGTTGCAATCGGTTCCTCGTTGGAACTCTCAGCGATGGGTTGCAAGCCCTCGCTCAAGATCGGATGCTGGCGGGGTCGCCCGGCGCATCCGCCTGCCGCGATCAGGGCCGCGTCCTGCGGCCATGCACCCCGGCCCATTCCGGCCGATCTTGACGGAGGCCATGCTTGACGGTCCAGAGCTTTGCCCGTGTCGCCTGCTCCCTTGCCGCCGTGGCGCTGCTCAGCGCCTGCGCCGCAAAGCCGCAGATATCGTCGCAACAGGAATCGACCCAGTATCGCAGCCGCGCCGGCCGCAACTACACGCCGCCCGGCCCGGCCAGCGATCCGTGGGGGCCCTACATCGTCGAGGCGTCGGCCAAGTTCGACGTGCCGGAACGCTGGATCCGGGAGGTCATGCGCCAGGAATCCGGCGGCAACATGTACAGCCGCGGCGGCGACCTGATCACCTCGGGCGCGGGCGCGATGGGCCTGATGCAGGTGATGCCGGCCACGTACGACGAGATCAAGGGCCGCTATCCGGAACTGGGCGCGGACCCGTTCGACCCGCACAACAACATCATGGCCGGCACCGCCTACATCCGGGAGATGTATGACATCTATGGCTCGCCGGGGTTCCTGGCGGCCTATAACGCGGGGCCGGGCCGGCTCGACGACTACCTGACCAACAACCGCACGCTGCCCGGGGAAACCCGGCGCTACGTGGCGGCCATCGGGCCGCGCATCGCCGGCAGCCAGCCGCGCAAGCCCTCGCCTGGCGAGCAGTATGCGATGAACGCGACGCCGTTCCGCATTCCGGACGGTCCCCGCTATGCCAGCAGCAGCCGATACAGCGCGCCTGCCGCCGAACCGGTGATCGCGCTGAACCCGATGCCCATGGCGCCCACACCGATGGCGCCGACCCCGATCGCGCCCCCGCCCATCGCGCCAATCCAGGTGGCGGCAGCCGCGCCGGCGCGTGGTTCGTTCATCGTGCTGCGGCCGCAGCCGATCGAGGTCGCCCAACTGCCCGAGCCGCCGGCGCCGGTGGCGGCGCCAACGCCCATGCAGTTCGCGCAGCTGCCCGAGCCGCCGGCCCCCTACG
The DNA here is from genome assembly GCA_043740535.1 of Rhodospirillales bacterium. Classification (GTDB taxonomy): domain Bacteria; phylum Pseudomonadota; class Alphaproteobacteria; order Acetobacterales; family Acetobacteraceae; genus JBBROS01. Next base: position 1,277 of record JAYUCA010000384.1, read on the forward strand.
TGCCGTCGCCGGCCCCGATCCCGCCGCCCTTCCGCGAGGCCCCGCGGACGCAACAACAGTTCGCGGCCGCCGCCCTGGTGCCCGTCGCGCCGCGCGGCTCCAGGTTCGCGCTGATCGCGCCGGCCAATGCCGAGCCGATCGGGGTGCACCGCAGCGGCTACGCGCCGGGCGCCTGGGCCGTGCAGGTGGGCGCGTTCGCGAACGAGGGCCTGGCTGCCGCCGCCACCGTCGCGGCCCGCGACCACGCCCGCGACATGCTGGCCAGCACCCGCACGAGCGTGACGCCGGTCCGGCAGCCGCACGGGATGCTGTTCCGGGCCAGGCTGATCGGCCTGTCGCGCGACTCGGCCTCCCAGGCGTGCGAGAAGCTGACCCGGGCGCGGACGAGCTGCATGGTCGTCTCGCCGGACGCTCAGTCTTGAAGTGGCGTCTTTCGGTCCAGGCAGCCTGAAACGATACCGCTTTATACCAAGCGCCCAAAGTCTTGACCGCTGACGCCGGCATATTGCGCATCGACCGGTCCGCATCGTCACTGCGCGCTCTTGCGAAGCAGTCCTGGGCGGCCAGACCTGATCTATCGGTCCTGGATCGCTTCGCAAGGGCTCGCGATGGCGAGTCATTACTGAGTGCCGTTGGTATAAGATCGACCGGGAGGGGCGCCAAGGACGCCGAGAAGGAAGCGATATGTCAGCATATCCAGACACGCCGCCTGGCACACCGACAACCATCCAACCTCTCTTCCCTGCGTCCTCTGCGGTCATTCTTCCGTTTAGAGCGGTATCGTTTCAGGTTGCTTGGACCTGAAACGAGGTTCCGTGTT
>JAYUCA010000385.1:0-2157 GCA_043740535.1 Rhodospirillales bacterium
GCACCACCACCTTGAATCGACTCGCCCGTTACCGTGTCAATAGGCTTTCTCGCAGCCCCGCTGGGATATCAGCTAAAGGTGGGTTGAGCAGTTACGAACGCGTTGACAAAGTTTGGACAAATCGAAGGTTAGGTCTTTATATGTGCTCTGTTCGTTTATCGAATGTTCGATATGTCCTTAGCAGTGTCGATCCTGGCGATTTTGGTGGAAAGTCTACAAGCCTCCCATCGTTAATACCGGACTAATAATGGAAATTCGCACAGGTGGCCCAACAAACATCCAAACGTCTACTTCACCATCGTACAGCCGCCCCGCGCGATCGGCCGGAACGCCTGCTCGGCGGGGATCGTCGTCACCAGCGTGTACAGGTCCCAGCGCGACTTGCTCTCGGCCGGGGTCTTCACCCGGAACACGTACATCGGATGGATGGCCCGGCCGTCCGGGCGGACGGTCACCGGACCGAACAGGGCGTCCTCGATCGGGGCCTTCTTCATCTCGGCGATCACGCGCTCGCCCTCGATGCTGTCGGCGGCCTTGGCGGCCCGCAGGTAGGCCAGCACGGACGAATAGACCCCGGCCTGGTTCTCCGTCGGCACGCGGCCCGGCATCTTCTCGGCGAAGCGCTTCGTGAAGGCGCGCGTGTTGTCGTTGAGGTCCCAGTAGAACGCTTCGGTCAAGGTGAGGCCCTGGGCGGCCTGCAGGCCAAGGGCCTCCACGTCGACGATCTGCGTGAACAGGCCGGTCAGCGTGGCCGTCTTGGTCACGCCGAACTCGGCGGCCTGCTTCACCGCGTTGATGAAATCCGTGCCGGTGGACGCGAAGGCGATGACCTTCGCGCCCGATGACTGCGCCTGCAGCAGGTATGACGAGAAGTCGGTGGTGCCAAGCGGATGCTTCACCGAGCCGGCGACGGACCCGCCGAGGGCCTTCAGGACCTCGGTCGTATCCCGCTCCAGCGCCGCGCCCAGCGCGTAGTCGAAGCCGACGAAGTAGAACGGGCCCTTGTCCTTCAATGCGCGGGCGGCGCTGTTGCCGAAGGCCCAGGTGTCGAACGACCACTGCACGGTGGTGGGCGCGCACGCCTTGCCGGTCAGGTCGGATGTGCCGACGTTGCTGGCGATGAAGGTGCGGTGGCGTTCGCGCAGCACGTCGTTGACGGCGAGGCCCACGGCGGAGTTCACCGCGTCCGCCACGGCCACGACGCCGTCGCGATCGACCCAGGCGCGGGCGATGCCGCTGCCGATATCGGGCTTGTTCTGGTGGTCGCCGTAGACGATCTCGACCGTGATGCCCGGCGCCTCGCGCTTGAAGTCGTCGGCGGCAAGCTGGGCGGCGACGACGCTGCCCTTGCCGGACTGGTCGGCGAAGGGGCCGGACTGGTCGTTCAGCACGCCGATCTTGATGACGCCAGGAAGCTGCGCTACGGCAGGGGCGGACAGCAGCAGGCAAGCCGCGAGCAGGACCAGGCGCATGGATCGGAACCTCCCATCCTGCGCCATCAGCTGCGCAGTGAGCGGTTCCTATACGAGCAGATGCTGGGGGATGGATAGCCCGAGGCGCGTCGGCACGTCCCAATTCTCGTGGGCGCGCCGCGCCGTGAAGAACCCGGCCCGGATGTAGCCCGGCAGCGCCCTGGGATGGTCGGCGGAGCAGGTGTTGACCGTGACGGCCCGCGTGCCGGCGACCCAGGCCGCCTGCACCGCCGCCGACAGGAAGGCACTGCCCATGCCCAGCCCGACCGCGTGCGGCAGCAGGCCGAAATAGCTGAGGTTGACGAGCGGACGGCCGCGGCGGTCCAGCTCGAAGAACCCGGCGGGCGCGCCGCCGCGATACAGCACGTGGATGGAAACCGCCGGGTCGGACAGGATGGCGTCCAGTGCGGCGTCGGACAGGGTGCGGCGCAGCCACCAGAGATAGTGGGCGCCGACGGTGTCATACAGGTAGCGGTAGAACGGCACGGTGCAGCGATCGAGCCGGATCAAATCGGTGCCGGACGGCAGGGCCGGGCCTGGTTGCGGGCGGACCTCCATGCGGAGGAAGGTGACCGTGACGGCTACCCTCGTCGATGATTGCATCAGGGCCGACACGGCGAGGGGGCGTCCATGGCCATCTGCTGGCATGGGTTGTGGGTTGGGATCAAGATGGCGGGCGTTCGGC
>JAYUCA010000386.1:0-4885 GCA_043740535.1 Rhodospirillales bacterium
CGGGGGCCAGCATCTCCAGCGCCGCAATCGCGAGGCCTGCCACCATCCAGATCGCGCCGTGCGACATTATTTTCCGTCCCTGCCCAGCCGCATCGCCTCGATCGCCTGGGTGATGCCGCCGGCCAGCGCGCCGGTCTCGACCGGGATGACCAGGGTGCGGCCGTTGGGGTTGGCGGCCAGGGCGCGGATGGCTTCGACGTATTTCTGGGCGATGAAATAGCGCAGCGCGTCGCCGCCGGCGCCCTCGGCCGCGGCGGCGACGGAGCGGGTGGCGTTGGCCTCGGCCTCGGCCAGGCGCTCGCGGGCCTCGGCGTCTTTCTTGGCGGCTTCCAGCCGGGCCTCGGCCTCCAGCACGGTGGCCTGCTTGGCGCCCTCGGCGCGGGCGACCGCGGCCTCCCGCTCGCCCATCGCGCGGGCGACGGTGGCGCGGCGCTCCCGCTCGGCGGTCATCTGCAGGTTCATCGCCACGACCAGGTTGGCCGGGGGCTCGATCTTGCGAAGCTCGACACGGCTGACCTTGACGCCCCAGGGGGCGGTCGCGTGGTCCAGCGTCTGCAGCAGCTTGGCGTTGATCTCCTCCCGGCCCGACAGCGCGCCATCGAGGTCCATGGCGCCGATGACGCTGCGGATGTTGGTCATGGCCATGCTGGTCAGCGCCTGCACCAGGTTCTGCGCGCCATACGCGGCCTTCACCGGGTCCAGCACGCGGTAGTACATGATCCCGTCGACGACGACGGCGGCGTTGTCGCGGGTGATGACGGCCTGCTCGGGGATGTCCAGCACGATCTCCTGGACGTTCACCTTGTGGCCGACCTGCTCGACCATCGGCAGCATCAGGTTGAGACCGGGGTTGAGCAGCCGGGTGAAGGCGCCGAAGCGCTCGACCGTCCAGACCTGGCCCTGCGGCACGGTCCGCACCCCCAGGGCGACGGCGATGACGACGACGATGGCGAGCACGACCAGGACGATGAGGGCGGACATGGAAGGAGCCTCGTTTCAGGTTCGAACGCGGTAGCGTCATACACCCGACCCGGCACGAGGGCGAAATGGCTGTGCAGGGCTTGCGGTTCAGGCCTTTTGCGGGATGCTCCCAAGGTTGAACTGGAACTAGCAGGACGCTAGTGTGTACGGTGCGTCGTGAGAACGATACATGGGAGGCCGTGGTCGCGTTACCGTCGATAAGATTGCGGCTGGTTGGCATGATGCTCGCGGTGCTGGCCCTGCACGCTGCGCCGCCGGCGGTGGCCGGCGACCAGAAAGTGGCGCTGGTGGTCGGCGCAGCAAACTACCGAAACGTGCCGCCGCTGCGCAATACACTGAACGACGCGCGCGGGGTTGAGGCCGCGCTGCGGAGGCTGGGATTTGCGGTCGAGGCTGTGCTGGACCCGGACCGCCTGGCGCTGGAGACGGCGATCCGCGGCTTCGGTCAGCGTGCGCGCGGCGCCGAGGTTGCGCTGTTCTACTACGCCGGGCACGCGGTGGAGTACGGCGGTCGCAACTGGCTGCTGCCGGTCTCTGCGTCGGTCCATTCTGCGCGGGACTTGCGGTTCGAGGCAGCGGAGTTGGACGCCATCCTGGAACAACTCGAAGGAACGGCCCGGGTATCTGTCATCGTGCTTGATTCCTGCCGCGAGAACCCGTTCCGCTCGGTGCTGGGGGAGAACGGGCGAGGCCTGCCAGGCGGCGGATTGTCGCAGGTCCAGGCGGCGACGGGCACGCTGGTGGAGTTCTCGACCGCACCGGGCACGGTCGCGGCGGACGGCACGGGGCTGAACAGTCCGTTCACCGGCGCGCTGCTGAAATGGATCGAGAAGCCGGGCCTCGAGATCCGCCAGATGTTCTCCGAGGTGCGGCGGGAGGTGAACCTCGCGACGCGCAAGCGCCAGGTGCCCTGGGAGCAGTCGGCGCTGGAGGGCAGTCTGTATCTGGTCGCCCCGCACGCGGCCCCAGCGGCCGCCGCCGCACTGCCGTCGCCTGCCGTGGCAGCCGCGGCTTCGGCCCCGCGCTCGCCTCTCGATCCCGATGCGCTGTTCTGGGACAGTGTCCGGAACAGCACGAATCCCTCCGACTTCCGTGCCTACCTGGCGCGATTCGAGAACGGCGTCTTCGCCGACCTGGCCAGGCTGCGGCTGGCGGGACTTCAGCCCGCGCGCCCCGCTGACCCGGCGCCTGCCATGCAGTTGGACCCGCGCACCGCATTGATCGCGGCGATGGCATCCGTGCCCGCGAACGAAAGGGACGCTGTCGCGAAACGCTACATGGACGCCCCGCCTATCAAAGCGCTCGCTATGGCCCCCACCAAGAATGTCCTGTGGTGGCGCTCGAAACAACCGAACATGGATGCTGCTGAACTCGCGGCGCTGGAGGGATGCCAAATCTATTCCAACCAGCCGTGCGTGCTGATCGCCCGTGGGGAAGATGTGGTGGCTCCGCCTTCAAACGGGCAGCGGCCGAAACGGGAAATGCCGCGCGTGAGCTACGCCGGGGCATTCGATATCAAGCAGTTGCCATTCGATCTGGGCGGACCGGCGTCGGTGGAGATGGCAGCCTATGCAACGGCCACTGCGCCACGGGCCCTGGCGATCCATCCCTGGGGGAGGGGCTTCACCGTCATCGGCGCAGAGAATCAACGGGCTGCAGAGGAAAAGGCCCTGGCCACCTGCAATGCCGATCCGGTGCGTAAGGGACAGGATGGTCCGTGCTATCTTTATGCGGTTGCAAACGAGGTCGTCCTGCCGAAGCGGCACACCGGGGCGCCGTCCCCCGCCGTCATGCCGGAGGGCGTCGAACCTGCCGGTCTCAGGTCGCGTCTCCTCGCAGCAATGCCGTTCGTGCCGCCGGAGAAACGGGAAGAGATCGCTGGCACTTACATCGCTCGGCCGGGATGGAAGGCTCTCGCGATTTCTCCGGAGCAGCACGCGTCGTGGCGTCAGGTGAATCTGTCCTCCCAGGCCATCGCAGACACGCGCACTCTTGAAGGGTGTCAGGCGATGTACGGAGCGCCCTGCGTTTTGGTCGCCCGGGGCGATGAGGTCATGACGGCGGCGAGGCTGGACGAGTGGTCCCGGCGCGACATGCCGCGGGTTCGGTATGCCGGGCGGTTCGACATCGGTCAGGTGCCCTTCGATCTCGGCATAGCGGCGCCGAAGGGGATGGCGGCGTACGCGGCAGCCACGATCCCGAAGGCCATCGCCATGCATCCCTGGGGCAAGTGGTTCCCGGCGATTGGCGCGGAAAGTCAGAGGGCTGCGGAGGCGAAGGCGCTGGCGGAATGCAACGCCGATCCGTTGCGAAAAGGCCAGGATGGCCCCTGTTACCTGTATGCTTCCGGAAACGACGTGGTGTTTCCCGATCGACGGAAGGAACCAAAGCCTTGATCTCCGTGGTGCCGAGGCGGGCACGGGCAAGCGACGAAAGGGCATGAGCCGCATCGAAGCCCGCCTCGCCGAACTCGGGCTTGATCTACCGCCGATCGCCCCGCCGTTCGCAAGCGTCGAGCCCGGCGTGATCGCCGCCGGGGAGGGGAGGATTTGTCGTTGGAACAGGGCCAGGCGGCCACGCGGCTGTCTGGGTTGAACATCCTGGCGCAGATGAAGCTGGCGCTGGACGGCGACCTGGACCGCATCGTGCACTGCTTGAAGCTGGGCGTGTTCGTGAACTCGGCCCCGGAATTCCAGTTCCAGCCGCAGGTCGCCAACGGGGTGTCCGACATGATGGTGGCGATCATGGGCGAGGCAGGCCGGCATGCGCGCTTCGCGGTGGGCACGACCGGGCCGATGAACTTCCCCTGCTCGGTGGAGGTGATCGTCGAGGTGAGGTGACCTGCGGCGGCGGCTCCTTGTGCTTCCTGCTGCACGCGGTTTCTATGGGTGAACCAAGCAGGAGGAAACACAATGACCGACCACCCCACGTCCGAGACGCTGTTCGACCGGGGCCTGCCGATCCGCCGCGCGGTGCTCGGCCCCGCCTACGTCGACAAGTCCATGGAGAACGCCAACGAGTTCATGATGGCGTTCCAGCACGCCACGACCGAGCTGGCCTGGGGCTACGCCTGGTCCCGCCCGGGCCTCGACCGCAGGACGCGCAGCCTGCTGAACCTGGCGATGCTGACGGCACTGAAGGCCCCCAACGAGCTGAAGCTGCACGTGAAGGGCGCGTTGACCAACGGCGTGACCGTCGAGGAGATCAAGGAAACCCTTCTCCACGCCGCCGTCTATTGCGGCATCCCGGCGGCGCTGGAGGCGTTCAAGGCCGCCAACGAGGTTCTGGTCGCCGAAGGCAAGGTTTCCGCCACAGGCGCCAAATGACCGATCTCTCGCGCCCGGGCCTTCCCAGCATCGGCTTCATCGGCCTGGGCGCCATGGGCCGGCCGATGGCGGCGCGCGTGGCGGGCGCCGGATTCCCGCTGGCGGTGCTGGACAAGGACGCGCAGCGGGCCGGCGCCATCGCTGCCGAACTCGGCAGCGCATGGTCGGCCAGCGGTGCGGAGCTGGCGCGGGCGGCGGACATCGTCATCACCATCCTGCCGACCAGCGCCAGCGTGGGCGATGCGCTTTCGGGCGCCGACGGCGTGCTCGCGGGCCTGCGTCCGGGCGCGCTGCTGATCGACATGACCAGCGGCAGCCCCGGCGAGACGAAGCTGCTCGCGGCCCGGGTCGCCGAGGCAGGCGGCGTCATGATCGACGCGCCCGTCTCCGGCGGCGTCAGCCGGGCCCGCACCGGGGAGCTGGCGATCATGGTGGGCGGCGACGTGGCGGCGATCGCCCGCGCGGAGCCGCTGCTGAAAAGCATGGGCGCCAGCATCATGCGGACCGGCGATGTCGGCAGCGCGCATGCGATGAAGGCGCTGAACAACCTGGCCAGCGCCGGCAGCTTCCTGCTGGGG
>JAYUCA010000387.1:0-4972 GCA_043740535.1 Rhodospirillales bacterium
TGCAGCCGACACCAGCCACCGCGCCATCCTCGCCCAGATCGATCGCAACATCGCCGAAACTGGCAAGTTGCTGGCCGAGCAGTCGAAACTGTTTGCGGAACAGCGGAAACTAGCCGCAGAGGCCACCAAGCTGGACCGTGACAGGAACGCGATGCCGTGGCAGGTGACTGCCGCCCTGGTCGGTTCCTGCGGGGCCATGATCGCTGCCGGTGTCGCGCTGACGAAAGTGCTGGGCCTATGAAGACGAGCCGCCTGCGGGCGGCTGGCGGCACTTTGGTGATCGGCGCCTGGCTACGGCGCCAGGCCTAGCGCCGCCCGCACCTCGGCGCGGGCAGGGCCGAATTCCGCGAGGAAGGCCGGGTCGTTGAACAGCACGGCATCCACTGCAGTCCCCGCCTGCCGTCCGGCCACGATGTCCGATCGGAAGTGGACCCCGGCGATGACCCGGCTTTCCGCATAGTCCAGCGCGCGGGCAAAGATCGCCGCCCGCTGTTCCGGCAGCATCGAGGCCAGGACGATGCCGATGATCGTCACCCGCGTGGCGTGGCCGGACGGATAGCTGCCGCTTTTCGAACGCGGGGCGGCGGGATGGAGCGCCGGGTTGGCCATGAACGGGCGCTGGCGGCCGAACAGCTCCTTCGGCGGCGCGGTCACTTCCTCCTCCGTCTGCGCCAGCCGCTCGAACAATTTGATCGCCACCGGCAGCGCCGAGGGGGCGAAAGCCTGGCCCAGCGTTGCCCCGAACATGTCGAACACCGTCTCCTTCGCGTCCGCCGCCGCCTGTCGGGTGCGCTCGGGGGTGCGGGTCGTCTCGAGCATGACGACCTCCGCCATCTCCGCCTGCGCCTGGGGGGAGCCGAACATCGGGGGAGGCGGCAGCAGCCGGACCAGGTCCACCTGCCCGGCGTCCAGGTAGGGTTTTTCGTCCGCGAAGGCGGGTGCGGCGAACAACAGGGCGGCGATCGCCAAACGAAACAGGTAAATCAACATCGTCCTCCAGGCCCCAGCCGGGCTTACGCAACAAGCTCGTGCGTCACACGGTGCCGCCAATCCGCGAGCACGTCGAGCAGCGTCTGTTCCCAAGCGATGGCGGGCGCCCACCCGAGCAGGCGGCGCGCCAGCGCTGCGTCGCCGACGGCACGCGGGATGTCGCCGGGGCGCAGGCGGGCGGCCTCGGTCTGGACGTCCGCCGTGACGCCGGCCAGGTCCAGCAGCGCCTGCAGCACGTCGCCCACCCGGCGCGGCGTGCCGGAGGCCAGGTTCAGGACGACGCCCGGCGCCAGGTCGGCCGACAGGCAGGCGGCGTAGGCGGCGCAGACGTCGCGCACATCGAGGAAGTCCCGCTCGGGCGCCAAGGCCCCCACCTGCATCGAGGCCGGTTGCAGCCCGGCCTCGATCCGCGCCACCTGGCGGGCGAAGGCCGGCACGACGAAGGCCTCGGTCTGCCCGGGGCCTGTGTGGTTGAACGGCCGCGCCCGGATGACGCGAAGGCCGTCCGCGACCATGGCTCCCAATGCGAGGTCGGCGGCGGCCTTGGTGGCGCCATAGGTGTTCTGCGGCGCGAGCGGCGCCGATTCGTCCAGCGGCGTGCCTGGCCGGAACGACGCGCCATAGGCGTCGGCGGTGCCGGCGAACAGCAGCGTGGCCGCCGGCGCATGGGCCAGGATCGCCCGCGCCAGGATCAGCGTGCCGTGCAGGTTCACCGTCCAGGCCCGGTCGGGGTCGCGCCGCGCGTCCATGGGGGCGGCGATGGCGGCCAGATGCACGAGGGCGTCGGGCCGGGTGGTTTCGATGGCGGCGGCGACGGTTGCGGGGTCGGTCACGTCGAAGCCGCCGGTCAGCAGCTCGGCGCCGGGATGGGCCACGCGCAGCGCCGGGATCAGGTGGCGGCCGACGAAGCCCGCAGCGCCAGTGACCAGGATGCGCCGGGGCTGCACGCGCGTCGTCCGTCCGAGGGTCAGCGGGCCAGGCGGGCGCGATGCCGGGCCAGGTCGGCCTCGACCATCTCGTTGACCATCTCGGCCAGCGGGATCTCGGCCGTCCAGCCAAGCTGCTGCTTTGCCTTGGACGCGTCGCCCAGCAGCACGTCGACCTCGGCCGGGCGCATGAACCTCGGATCGATGCGCACCTTCTCCTCGTAGTTCAGGCCCACATGTTCGAACGCCAGGCGGCACAGGTCGCGGATGCTGGTGGTGACGCCGGTCGCGATCACGTAGTCGTCGGGCGTGTCCTGCTGCAGCATCAGATACATGGCGCGGACGTAGTCCCGTGCATGGCCCCAGTCGCGCTTGGCGTCGAGGTTGCCGAGCGACAGGTGGTCGGCCAGGCCCAGCTTGATGCGGGCTGCGCCGTCGGTGACCTTGCGGGTCACGAACTCGATGCCGCGCAACGGGCTTTCATGGTTGAACAATATGCCGGAGCTGGCATGCAGCTTGAAGCTTTCGCGGTAGTTGACCGTCATCCAGTGCGCATACAGCTTGGCCACGCCATAGGGGCTGCGCGGATAGAACGGGGTGCGCTCGCTCTGGCGGGGCTCCTGGATCAGGCCGAACATCTCCGAGGAGCTGGCCTGGTAGACGCGGGCCGTCGGCAGCACGAGGCGGATCGCCTCCAGCACGTTGCCGGCGCCCAGTGCCGTCACGTTGCCGGTCAGCAGCGGCTGCTGCCACGATGCCGCGACGAAGCTTTGGGCAGCCAGGTTGTAGACCTCGTCCGGCTTCACGTCCTGCAGGATTCGGATCAGGCTCGATATGTCGGTCAGGTTGCCGTCGACGAGCTCGACCTCGTTGAGGATGCCCAGCCAGCGCAGCCGCTCTCCGATGACGTCGGAGCTGGCGCTGCGGCGCATCAGGCCGACGACGCGGTAGCCCTTGCCGAGCAGTAGCTGGGCGAGGTAGGCGCCATCCTGTCCGGTGACGCCGGTGATCAAGGCTGTGGGCATGGGTCTCCTGACCGAAGGGCTTTGCCGTGTGTCGTTCGCGCTGCGTTAAACCAGGTGGCTTGCCTCGTCCATCCTTCCGCAGCATGAGGGGGGAATGAGCAACGACCGTTTCGTCTCCTACGCGCAGAATCTGGAAGATGTGATGCTGTGGCGGGCGCTGGGCGCCGCCGTGCCCGAGGGCGGGTTCTACATCGACGTCGGCGCATCGGACCCGACGCTGCTGAGCGTGACGCGCGCCTTCTACGATCGCGGCTGGCGCGGGGTGAACATCGAGCCGCTGCCGGAGCAGGCGGACAGCCTGCGCCAGGCGCGGCCCCGCGACGTGGTCGTGCAGGCGGCCGTCGCCGCGAGGCCGGGGCAGCGCGCGTTCCACCGTGTGACGAAGTTCGAGCAGACGGGCCTGTCCACCTTCGATGCGGCGGAGGCCGCACGGCATGCGGCGGACGGCGCGGCCGTGGAAGCGATCGAGGCGCCGGTGACGACCCTGGCGCAGATCTGCCGGGCGCACGTCGACGGCCCCGTGCATTTCCTGAAGATCGACGCGGAGGGGGCCGAGGCCGAGGTGCTGGCAGGCGCCGATTTCACGGCGGTGCGGCCGTGGATCGTGCTGGTGGAGGCGACCGAGCCGTTGACCGAAGCCGAGACCAGCACCGCCTGGGAGCCGATCCTGCTGGAGGCCAGGTATGACCGCGTCTGGTTCGACGGGTTGAACCGGTATTACCTCGCCCGGGAGCACGCGGCGCTGGCCCGGCATTTCCGTGTGCCGCCCAACATATTCGATGCCTATGTGCAGCATGACGGCCCGCTGATGGCCCATGTGGCCCGGGTGGAGGCGCTGGCCCTGGCGCGCTACGCGGCCCTCGATGCGGCGCAGAGCGAATTATCCCAGCTCAGGACCGAGATGGCCCGGGCGAGGCAGCAGGCGGAGACGCCGGCCGAGCCTGGACCGCCGCCGGTGCAGGCGGCGCCCGGGCCGGCCCCAGCGCCGGAGCCGGAGCCTGCGCCGCAACCCGAGCAGGCGCCCGCCCCAATGCAACGAGGCCTGCTGCGCCGGGGGGCCGCGTTGGCCTACCGCCTCGTGCGGCCGGTGGTTCGCCCGGCCGTGTGGCGGACCCGCGCGTTCTTCATCGGCCCGCTGCTGGAGCAGACGATCGATCTGCGGCTGCGCATCGATGAGCTGCGGGCGCGGCCGCCCAACGACAAGTATGTGACGCTGGAGCCAGCCTTCACCGAGGCGATGGAGCGGCTGATGCTGACCCTGGCGCTGGAAGACGGCAGGGACCCGTCGCCGCCGCTGCTCCTGCCGCCCGAACCCGTCGACGGCCTTCCAAAGCCCGGGTCCGGCGGCTAATTTCACGCGATCGTTTGACCGGAGAATGTCACCATGCCGCGAATCCTGGCCTCACTCGCTCTGCTGGCTGCCGGACTGTGTGCGATGCCACATGCGGCGATGACGCAGGAGCGTGTCGTCAACTTCTACAACTGGACCGACTACATCGACCCGAAAGTGCTGGAACGGTTCACCGCGGAGACGGGCATCAAGGTCCAGTACGACGTCTATGACAGCCTCGAAACGCTGGAGGGCAAGCTGCTGGCCGGCCGGTCCGGCTACGACATCGTCGTGCCGACCAGCGAACCGACCTTCTCCCGCCTGATCGCCGCCGGGGCGTTGCAGCCTCTGGACCGGGCGAAGGCGCCGAACCTGGCCAACCTCGACCCAAAGCTGATGGCCCGCGTGGCGAGCAGCGACCCCGGCAACAAATACGGCGCGATCTACCTTTGGGGCACGATCGGCCTGGGGCTGATCCCCGACCTGATCAAGCCGCTGGCGCCCGACGCGCCGCTGGACAGCTGGGACCTGCTGCTGAAGCCCGCGAACGCGAAGCGCCTGGCCAAGTGCGGCATCACGCTGATGGACAGCGCGATCGACACCATCCCCAGCGTGCTGCGCTATCTGGGGCACAACCCGGCCAGCACCGACGCCAAGGACCTGGCCGACGTCGAGAAGACGCTGATGGCGATCCGTCCCTA
>JAYUCA010000388.1:0-2278 GCA_043740535.1 Rhodospirillales bacterium
CGCATCACGACGATCTCCAACGGCAAGGAGAAGCCGGTGGCACTCGGGTCCGATGAACAGGCCTGGGCACAGAACCGCAACGCGATGACAGTCGTTCAGTAATCCGGCAGCTAGGATTTGAGGGGCATCGATCGGGTATGAGCGGGCAGAATTTGCTGTCGGTTTGCGTTTCTAGCCGGGTGTTGGGCGGTCGCTGGCGGCTTGCCTGCCTGCTGGCCATCGGCGCGGCGGGGCTTTTCGCCCCGCTCGCCCATGCGCAGATGGACAGCCGCGAGGGGATCGAGCTGCAGCACCAGTTGCTTGAGCTCAAGCGGGATGTGCAGAACCTTCGCGATCAGCCAGCGCGGGGCGGATCGGGCGTGTCGTCCGCTCCGAGCCGGGGTTCCTCGGATTCCAGTGAAATCACGGTTCAGCTGCTGTCGCGGGTCGAAGCGCTGGAGGATCAGATGCGCCGGCTGCGGGGCCGGGTCGATGAGTTGGCCAACCAGACGCAGCGTCAGGGCGACGAGCTGAACAAGAAGATTGGCGACCTGAATTTTCGCGTTCAGTCATTGGAGCCTGGCGGCAACGGTGCATCGGGTTCGAGCGCTCCGCCGCGCGCGGCGGCGCCGGCGGCCGCCGCCGCAGCCAATGCGTCCCCCGCCGCGCCGTCTGCGCCGGTGCGCCGCACGCCCGAAATAGCTTTGCAGGAAGGTTCCGCCGCGTTGGCGCGCCGCGATTATGTTGCCGCCGAGGCGGCTGCGCGGGAGGTGCTGGCCAACAACAAGACCTCGCCGCGGGCCTATGACGCGCAGTTCCTGCTGGCCCAGTCTTTGTCCGGGCGCAAGGAATTCTCCCAGGCGGCAATTGCCTACGATGACGCCTATAAGCGTAACCGCAAAGGTGCGCGTGCACCGGATGCGATGCTCGGCCTTGCCAATTCGCTCAACGCGATCGGCGAACGCCGGGCGGCCTGTGCCACCTTGGTTGATCTTCGCAGCGAGTTTTCTAACCCACGCCCTGATCTGAAGGACTCCATTGCGGCGGCCCATCAGCGTGCCGGCTGTAAATAGCCGGCAGGGGCTACCGGACCCGGTTGGCGCGGGGCTGGTGGAAGCGGCAGAATTCGCGGTCCTGATGGATCGACTTGGACCGTTCGAGCCGGCGCCACGCCTTGCCGTGGCGGTCTCCGGCGGGGCGGACTCCCTGGCTCTGGCCCTGCTCGCTGAGCGCTGGGCGCGCGATCTGGGCGGTTCCATTCTGGCCCTGATTGTTGATCACGGTTTGCGGGAAAGCTCCGCTGCCGAGGCTGCGGAGACCGCTGATCGTCTCGCCGATCACGGAATTGCGTGGCGCGTGCTTTCGGTTAGCGGCCTGCCATACGGCAGCGGGCTGGCTGATCGCGCCCGGCAGGCCCGTTATCAGGTTCTGTTTCAAGCCTGTGAAGCTGCCGGAATTGTGCATCTGCTGCTGGGGCATCATTTGGCCGACCAAGCCGAAACACTGCTGATCCGTGTGCTTGGCGGTAGCGCCGCTTCTGGTCTGGCCGCGATGGCGCCGCTGGTCGAAACCCGGGATTTGCGGCTGCTTCGTCCGCTGCTCGGCGTTTCGCCCGTGCGCCTGCGCGCGCATCTGCGTGCCGCCGGCATCGGCTGGGTCGAGGACCCGTCGAATCATAGTATGGACGCCTTGCGTCCTCGCCTGCGGGCGCTGCGGGCGGACCGGGACGGCATTGGCTCGGCCAGCCGGGCCATCGCCGCCGCTGCAACGGCGCATGGCGGCGCCCGCGCCGTCCGCGAACGTCAATGTGCCGTCACGATGGCCGAAATCGTGAGCCTGTATTCGGAAGGTTTCGCAATCTTGCCCTGCACGCCGTTGCCGCCCGATTTGCTGGCCGCTCTTATTCAGGCGATTTCCGGTGCGCGCTATAGCGCTGACACCTTAGGCATAGCGGCGCTCGCCGCAGACCCCCGCCCGGCAACGCTTGCCGGTGTGCGGCTGATCGAAATCAGGCGGGCCGCGGATGGAAGCGTTATCACGCCCAGCCTGCTGATGCTGCGTGAGGAGGTCGCCATCGCGCCGGATGTGCCGGCGCATTTGGGCGCGATTTGGGACGGACGGTTTCGGATGCGCGCCGTTCCCGGCTCTGTTGGTGTATTTCCCCATGGCCTTGTGCTCGGCAAGCTGGGCGATGCTGCGGCGGGCTTCCGGCGCCGGTCGAGCTTGCCTTCTGCATTGCTGCGAACCCTGCCGGCTCTGTGGCGGCGTGCCGATCCGGGCACTGAAGACACCCCGGAAA
>JAYUCA010000389.1:0-2442 GCA_043740535.1 Rhodospirillales bacterium
TGGTGGGCGGCGCCAAGTTTCCGCTGGGCAACACCGACTATTCCTCGCAGATCCTTCAGGCGCAGACCTCGGGCGCGAAGATCATCGGCCTCGCCGCCGTGGGCGGGGACCAGGTCAACCTGATCAAGCAGCTCGCGGAATTCGGCCTGCAGGGCAAAAGCGGCCAGACGCTGGCTGGCTTTCTGGTGTTCCTGACCGACATCGACGCCCTGGGTCTCGATGTCGCACAAGGCTTCCGCTACCCCACCAGCTTCTATTGGGACCAGTCGGACGGCGCCCGCGCCTTCGCCAAACGCTTCTACGCCGAACGCCGCGCGATGCCGACGCAGAACCAGGCCAACATCTACGCCGCCACGGCCCACTTCCTGAAATCCATGGCCCAGGCCGGCACGCGGGACGCGGTCGCCGTCAACAAGGCCATGCGCACCCTGCCGCTTGGCTTCTTCGGCCAGGACACCACCATGCGCGCAGACGGCCGGGTGCTGCACGACGTGACCCTGTACCGCGTCAAAACGCCGTCAGAAAGCAAATACCCCTGGGACTACCTGGCGCCCATCGGCGTCATCCCCGCCGCCGACGCCTTCCTGCCCATCAACCCGGCCTGCGCCGCCGCCTGATCAAAGCCGTGCTCTCTCACGGCGATGTGAGGCAGCAGGCAGTGTGTTTCCCGCGTTCTGAGCATCCTCGCGGGGTATGAATGGACCATGGACGGATCGCTCGTCTTGATGATGATGATCGCCGCGGGCATTGCCGCCGCAAGCATCTACCGTGCGTATGTCAGGAACCGCGACCTCCGCCAGCGGCGGGACCGCTGGCTGTCAGGGGACGGGCGCTGAGCAGGTCGTCATTTGACGGCAGAGAAATACGCCTCGGCCTGTTGCAGCACCCCGGTCAGCGACGCGACCGCAGCATCTTCGGCGGCCTGGAGCGTGGCGCAGCCTCGGACATGGACCGTGCATGCCCCCATGTGGCCGTCGATCGACGCGAAATGAACGTGGCAGGCCAGATCGGACTCGCATCCCTTCATCGTGATGTTCGACGCGAACAGGTACTTCGAAGACAGCGCAAGCTTGAACTTCTTCGTCCAATCGAGCATCTCGAACGACATCATGCGTCGCGCGCTGTGGATGGACTCGCAACCATCGAACACCCGCTCATGCTTCAACACGACGCATTCGCTTTCGATTGTCGCTACCACGGTTGCGTTGGATGTCGAGCTTGACCTGACCCCATCGGATTTCTTGGTCCGCACGATCTTGTAATCGAAACCGAATCTGGAATTATCGACGGCGGATACGGTGCTGGTGAGCATTGTTCGACCCCTCCGATCCATTCATAACCGGAATGAGATCGGAGGGCAATCGTTACGTTGCCTGGGCATTCATGCGCCCGTCGCCGCCATCGCAAGCCGTTTGGCGGATCGATCCGGGGCATGCACCGCGCCCGGCCCCTGGATCGCCACGCCGCAAGCGCGGCCCGCGATGACGGACCATCGTCAGAGGGGCTGGGTATTCCCTACGGTCTGGAGCACGATCGCTTCAGGTGGACGAAGCGATCAAGCTCTGGTTTGTTGATCAGGAACGCGGGACCTCGTTTCAGGTCCCAGCAACCTGACACGATACCGCTCTAACCGCGCCCCGCAACCTTGCCGATCAGGGTCAGGGTCGGGCCGTTGGTGCTCCAGGCCGGCGCCTGGGCCACCAGCTCGTCCAGCGTGCCGCGCAGCACGCGCTGTTCGGGGCGTCCGCCGCGCTCGATCAGGGCGGCGGGCGTCGACGGGTCGAGGCCGCCCTGGAACAGGCCGTCGCGCAGCGCTGGCAGGCTGTGCAGGCCCATGTAGATCGCCAGCGTGCCGCCCTTCGCCAGCCACGGGAAATCGAGGTCCAGCCGGTCCCCACGCTGATGACCGGTGGCGAAGGTGACGACCTGGGTCGCGTCGCGGTGCGTCAGCGGGATGTTCGCCCCGGCGGCGCAGGCGAGCGCCGCGGTGATGCCGGGGATCACCTCGAACGCGATGCCGGCCGCCGCAAGCGCCTCGCTCTCCTCGCCGCCGCGGCCGAAGATGTAGGGGTCGCCGCCCTTCAGCCGCACGACCTTGCGGCCCTCGGCGCCCAGGCGCACCAGCAGCGCGTTGATGTCCTCCTGCGGCATCGTGTGGTTCGACCGCGCCTTGCCCACCAGGATGCGGTCGGCGTCGCGCCGCGCCATGTCGAGCACCTCGGGCGTCACCAGGCGGTCATGCACGATGACGTCGGCCTCGCCCAGCAGGCGCTGGGCGCGCAGCGTCAACAGGTCCGCCGCCCCCGGCCCGGCGCCGACCAGGTAGACGATCCCGGCCGGGTCCGCGCCCTGGGCCAGGTCACGCTCGAACTCCCGTTCCGCCGCCGCGTCGTGCCCGGCCAGCACCAGGTCCGCCACACGGCCCGACAGCACGCGTTCCAG
>JAYUCA010000390.1:0-6709 GCA_043740535.1 Rhodospirillales bacterium
GTATCGTTTCAGGTTGCTTGGACCTGAAACGAGGTTCCGCGTTCTTAATCAACAAACTAGAGCTTGATCGCTTCGTCTACCTGAAGCGATCATGCTCTAAGCAATGATCGGCTCTTCCTCTCTTCCTTGCGAGCCCTTGCGAAGCAATCCAGACCGGCCGGGAGCGGGCCCATGGCCCCTGGATCGCGTCGCAAGGGCTCGCGATGACGAGTCATACCTTCCTTCCTCTGCACTGAGTCAGAGCATCGTGCCGTTGGTACTAGCTAAACACTTCATCCCCGGGCCTTTCGTGACGGGGATCCCGTCGCAACCGGAGCACCCGGCGTCACGCCCACGAGATCCCCGGGTCAAGAAGGCCCGGGGATGACGTCCTGCCGACAGTCACGCCTCGCACCCCTCATCCCGCAGCAGCGCCACCACCGCATCCTCCGGCACATCCCCGCTCGTGAAAGCCTGGCCCACGCCACGCGCCAGCACGAAATGCAGGCGGCCGTCGCGCATCTTCTTGTCCCGCCGCATCGCCGCCACCAGCCGCCCGGCCGAGAACCGCCGGTTCAGCATCCCCGGCTCGCTCGCCAGCCCCACGCTCTCCAGATGCGCCGCCACCCGCACCGCCACCCCCGGCGGGCAATGCCCCAGCCGCACCGACAGCCGGAACGCGAGGCCCAATCCCACCGCCACCGCCTCGCCATGCAGCAGGCCGCCGCCGTACCCGACCTCTGCCTCCAGCGCATGCGCGAAGGTGTGGCCCAGGTTCAGCAGCGCCCGTCCGTCGTTCGGCTTCTCCTCCCGCTCGTCGTCCCCCACCACCGCCGCCTTGAACGCGCAGGCCCGCAGCACCGCCTCTGCCCGCAGCGCCATGTCGCCGCCGATCAACGCCGCCGCATGCGCCTCGCACCACGCGAAGAACGCGGCATCCCCGATCAGCCCGGCCTTCGCGATCTCCGCATACCCGGCCCGCAACTCCCGCGCATCCAGCGTGCCCAGCACGCCGGTGTCCGCCAGCACCATCAACGGCTGGTGGAACGCCCCCATCAGGTTCTTGCCATGCGCCGTGTTGATGCCCGTCTTGCCGCCGACGCTGCTGTCCACCTGGCTCAGCAGCGTCGTCGGCGCCTGCACGAACGGCAGCCCCCGCAACGTCACCGCCGCCGCGAACCCGGCCAGGTCCCCCACGACCCCCCCGCCCAGCGCAATCACCGTCGTCCGCCGCTCCACCCCCGCATCCAGCAACGCGCCGACCAGCCGCGTGAACCCGTCGACGCTCTTGGACGCCTCGCCCGCCGGCACCACGATGTGCTGCGTCTGCACCGCCGTCTCCGCCAGGCCGGCCAGCAGCGTCTGCAGATGCAACGCCGCCACCGTCTCGTCGGTGACCACCACCGCCCGCTTCTGCGGCAGCACCGGCGCCAGCAGCGCCCCGGCCCGCGCCAGCACCCCCTCGCCGACGACCACGTCATACGTCGACGAGGACAGCGCGATCGACAGCCGCCGTGGCGGCCGCCAGCGGTCCAGCGCCTCCAGCACCTTCGCCGTGGTGTGGTCCGGCGGCTCGTCGCCGCAATCGACCACCAGGTCCGCCTCGGCATAGGTCGGGTGGCGCTTCTCCATCAGCGCGCCGAGGATTTCCGCCGGGTCGCCGTCGCGCAGCAGCGGCCGGTTCTGGCGGCCGGAGACGCGTCGCACCAGCGTCGGCAGGCTGCAGCGCAGCCAGACGCACACGGCGTCCTCCCGGATCGCGGCCCGCGTGTCCGCATCCATGAACGCCCCGCCCCCGGTCGCCAGCACCAGCGGGTCGCCGGCCAGCAGCCGCCGGATCACCCGCCGCTCCCCGTTGCGGAAGTCCGCCTCCCCATACCGGCTGAACAGCTCCGGGATGGTGCACCCCGCCGCCAGCTCGATCTCCGCATCGGCGTCGCGGAACGGCAGCCCGAGTCGCGCAGCCAGCCGCCGACCGATGCTGGTCTTGCCGGCCCCCATCAGCCCGACCAGCACGAGGCTGCGGCCAGACAGCGCGGCGGGCAGCTCCGGCGATGCCGATGATCGCAGGGCTGCGATGTTGCGTGTCATGATGCCGAAGGCTAGCACACGCTCGCAGGCGACGGCCAAGGATGGTGAATGGGCAAGGTTTTATGAGCCGGGTGTTTTTGGCGGTCTTCGTGCTTCTGCTGCTCGTCGTCGGGGCCGGCATGCTCGTGCTCGGCGTGTTCCCGCCCCAGCCCCGCACCGAGCAGGTCCAGCGCGTGCTGCCGAACGACAGGTTCCAGCCGAAGTGAACCGCCACGAGGAAGCCTTCCTCGAAATGCTGGCCGCCGAGCGCGGCGCGGCGCGCAACACCATCGCCGCCTACACGGCAGACCTGCAGGATCTCGGCGCCAGCCTCAAACTCCGCCGCGTCGAGCCATCGGCGGCGCAGGCGGACGACCTCAGCTTCTACCTCCGCGGCCTGTCCGCCACCGCCTCGGCCCGCACCGCGGCGCGGCGCCTGTCATGCCTGCGCGGCTTCTACCGCTTCCTGGCCCGCGAGGGCATCCGCACCGACGACCCCAGCCTGCTGCTCGATTCGCCCCGCCTGCCGGCGACCCTGCCGAAGAACCTGGCCGAAGCCGAGATCCCCCTGCTGCTCGAAGCCGCCGCCGCCCGCCCCGGCCTGCCAGGCCTCACCGCCCGCGCCGCGCTGGAGCTGCTGTATGCGACCGGACTGCGCGTCAGCGAGCTGCTGTCGCTGCGCCGCACCGACCTGGCCCGCAACACCGAGATGCTGATCGTCCGCGGCAAGGGCGGCAAGGAACGCATGGTCCTGGTCTCGGCCGCCGCCCGCCAGGCCGTCGCAGCCCTGGTGGCCGCGGCGCCCGAAAGCCGCCACGTCTTCGCCGGCCGCGACCCGCGCCGCGCGATGACCCGCCAGGGCCTGGGTCTGCTGCTGAAGCAGATCGCCCTGGCCGCCAACCTCGATGCGGCCCGCGTCAGCCCGCATGTGCTGCGCCACAGCTTCGCCAGCCACATGCTCGCCCATGGCGCCGACCTCCGCAGCCTGCAGACCCTGCTCGGCCACGCCGACATCGCGACGACCCAGATCTACACCCACGTGCTGGCCGAACGCCTGGCAGAGCTGGTGGCGCTGCATCACCCCCTGGCTAAGGCGGGAAGGCCGGGCTAGACCCGCCCGATGCGGCATTTCCTGGACTTCGAGCGGCCGGTGGCCGAACTCGAACGCAAGATCGAAGAGCTCCGGCAGATGCAGGAGCCGGGCGGCATCGATATCGAGGCCGAGGTCTCCCAACTGGAGGACAAGGTCGAGGCGCAGACCCGGCTCGTCTACGCCAAGCTGACGCCCTGGCAGAAGACGATGGTCGCCCGCCATCCGGAACGGCCGAAGGCGCTGGCCTACATCGGCGGCCTGATCACCGAATTCACCCCCCTGGCCGGCGACCGCGCCTTCGCCGACGACGCCGCCGTCGTCGGCGGCCTGGGCCGCTTCCGCGGCCGCGCCGTCGTGGTGCTGGGCACCGAGCGCGGCACCGACACCGAAAGCCGCGTCGCCCATAATTTCGGCATGGCCCGGCCCGAGGGCTACCGCAAGGCGCGCCGCCTGATCGAGCTGGCCGGGCGTTTCGGCCTGCCGCTGCTGACCTTCGTCGACACCGCCGGCGCCTTCCCCGGCATCGACGCAGAGGCGCGCGGGCAGGCCGAGGCCATCGCGCGCGCCATCGAGGCCTGCCTCGAGGCGCCGGTGCCCATCATCGCGACCATCATCGGCGAAGGAGGCTCCGGCGGCGCCATCGCCCTGGCCGCCGGCGACCGCGTGCTGATGCTGGAACATTCGGTCTATTCCGTGATCTCGCCCGAGGGTTGCGCCAGCATATTGTGGCGCGACGCCGCCAAGGCCGAAACAGCCGCGGAATCGCTGCGCCTGACGGCCGCCGACCTGCACGGCTTCGGCCTCGTCGATCAGGTGGTGCCCGAGCCGCTGGGCGGCGCCCACCGCATGCCCGCCGCCACCGTTGCCGCGGTGGGCGACGCGGTGGAAGCAGCACTGACCCCGCTGCTTGGCCTGGGCGCCGCGGCGCTCCGCAGCGGCCGGCGCGAGAAGTTCCTGGCCATGGGGCGGGACCCGGCCTCCGCATGATGCCGGCCGAGCCGGTCCCGGCCACCCAGCCGCCCGCGCCCGACACGACGCGGCTGTTCTTCCGCGTCTTCCCATCGATCGTGCTGCCGATGTTCCTGGCGGCGATCGACACCACCATCGTGGCGACGGCGCTGCCGAACATGGCGGCCTCGCTGGGCGATGTGGAGCGGGTGTCGTGGGTCGTCGTCTCGTATCTGATGGCGACCACCATCGCCGCCGCGGTGCACGGGCGGCTGGGCGACGCGCTGGGCCGCCGCCGGCTGCTGCTGATCTCGCTCGTCGTGTTCATCGCGGCCTCCGTGGGCTGCGCGCTGGCGCCCACCATGCTGTGGCTGGTGGCGGCGCGGGTGCTGCAGGGCATCGGCGGCGGCGGGCTGATGACCCTGTCGCAGGCCCTGGTGGGCGAGGTCGTGCCGCCACGCGAGCGGGGGCGCTACCAGGGCTACATGGCGTCGGTGTTCATGATCGCATCGACCTTCGGCCCGGTGGCGGGCGGCTGGCTGACGCAGCGGTTCGGCTGGGGCTCGGTGTTCTGGGTCAATGTTCCGCTCGGCCTCGTGGCCGTCGTGATGGCGATGCGGCTGCCGGCGCGGCCAGGCACGGGCGGCGTGCGGTTCGACTGGCTGGGCCTGGCGCTGTTCACCCTGTTCGTCGTCCCGCTGGTGCTCGCGCTGGAGCAGGCGCAGCGCATCTCGTTGGCCGTGGCGCCAGGGATCGCGGCGCTGACCGCGCTGTCCATCGCGGCCCTGTGGCTGCTGCTGCAGCAGGAGCGGCGGTCGAGCTTCCCGCTGATCCCGGTCAACCTGCTGCGGCAATCCGCGATCTGGCGCGCCGACGCCATGGGCGCCTGCGTCGGCGCCACGATCGTCTCCAGCGTCACCTTCATGCCCATCTACCTGCAGGTGGTGCGCGGCGCATCGCCCGGCGAGGTCGGGCTGCTGCTGCTGCCGCTGACGGCGGGCATCGCCGCGGGGTCCATCCTGACGGGCCGGCTGATCAGCCGGACCGGGCGCACCGCGATCTTCCCCTGCATCGGCCAGGCGCTGGTGACGGCCTGCATGCTGTTCATGGCCTTGGGCGGCGCTTACGTGCCCGTCGCGCGGCTGCCGTGGCTGTTCCTGGTGCTGGCGATGGCGATCGGCACGACGATGCCGGTGGTGCAGGTGACGGTGCAGACCATGGCCGGGCCGAAGAACCTGGGCGCCGCCTCGGCCTCGGTGCAGTTCAGCCGCTCGATCGGCGCGGCGCTGGGCACGGCGGTGGTGGGGGCCGTGCTGTTCGCCGTGCTGGCCGTGCGCGACGCGTCCGTGGCCAGCATGTTCGCCGATATCGTGGAGCGCGGCCCCGCCGTGCTCGACAGCCTGACCGCCGAGGCGCGGGCGTCGTTGGCGGTGCAGATCGCGGGCGCCTTCCGCGCCGCGTTCGTGGCGATCGCCTGCTTCAGCGCCGCCGCGATGGCGCTGGCGTGGTCGTTGCCGATGCGGCGGCTGTAGCCGGGGTGATATACTTATCGGGCGAATATCGTATGATACGCCCTGGAATGAGCAGGGCGGAGCAGCGTCGCCCGGTCCGGCTTCCGCGCTTGTGGCCAGGGTGGCATGGACGAGGCATTGCACGCCCCGCCCCGCGGCCCGATATCGGCGTGCACGCGAAGGGGCCGGGTGGACGCGGTGGTCCGAGGCATCAGAGCTCGAGTCGGGAAGCAGAGACATGGTCAAGCGTCGCAAAGAGGAAGACATCGCCGGGGTGCTGGAATTCGCCGGCCGGACCGACAGCGATCCGGAGTTCCTGGACTGGATGGCGGACCACAAGGCGCGCAACGGCGGCAAGGTCCGCGTCGGCCTGGGCGGCAAGGGCGTGCGCGTGATGTTCACCAAGCACGCCGACATGGAATTCTGGCGCGTCCGCTCCGAGCAGGCGGACCGCGCCAAGAAGGCCACGGTGGCCTGAGGCGCCCCGAATAAACCGAGACAAGCCCACCTCACGGCGTCATCCCCGGGCCTTCTTGACCCGGGGATTTCGTGGGCGTGACGCTCATGGCATCTTTGAGTTCGTCGGGTTTCAACGGCGGCACCCGACCGCGGCGAGAGATCGCGATCAGGAAGAGGGGAATGGCTTGCCGGGCGGCGAGAGGGCGGCACGGAAGGCGGCCTTGTCGAGCATGCCGTCGATCGTGGTGTTCAGGAATAGTTGCGTGAAGGCGACGACATCTTCGATATCGCTGAAGACATCGAAGCCGACCTTATCCTGCTTCACAGTGTCTTTATAGACCACCCGCCCGGCTGGATCGACAACGTTCAGGTCCATGTCGATGAAAGTGCGGCGGGCGAAATAGGTGTCGCCATACAAGGTCCGGAGATTGATCTGGATGCGGTAGGGCGCGGCAAGCGCGAACATGCCGCGCGCCCGAAGCGCCGCGATGACGATAGCGGCAACCTCGTCGGAGACGGGCTTGGTCGTGTCGAAGACCTTTGCCGGGTTCCCATAAAGGCCGCGAAGTGTCGCCAGGCGGTTGGGCTTCTCGTCCCTGACGTCCTGTACGGTCACGGCTGCGATCGAGGCCGATAGTCCGGGGATCAA
>JAYUCA010000391.1:0-3369 GCA_043740535.1 Rhodospirillales bacterium
AGCGCCTTCGCGCCGGAGGCCCAGGGCGAGACGCTCGATTCCAGCGACGACATGCCGAAGACAGTCAAGCTGGTGATGCGCCAGGCGGCAGGCCGTTCGTGGAAGCACCTGGCCGACGAGCGGATCGAGGGCACGGAGCCGGTGATCCCGCTCGGCCGCCGGTTCTGGGCGCTGACGCCGGACGAACGGACGGCGATCGGCGCGCTGTTCGATCAGGCGTCGTTGCGCCAGCTCGCGACGTCGCTCCGCTCGCGGGAGGACGGGTCCCGCGTCAAGGTTCTGGACGCGGCCTACTGGCGCAAAGGCTGCAGTTCGCTGGGCCGGCTGCGCTTCGCGGTGCTGGTTGCCGTGGGCCAGGGCAAGGCGGAACGGCACTGCCTGATGGATGTGAAAGAGGCCACGGCCGCCGCGGCGCCGCACCGGCCGGGCGCGGGCATGCCGGACAACTTTGCCGAACGGGTCGTCGCTGGCGCACGCGCGCTGTCCCCGTTCCTGGGGGGCCGCATGGTCGCCGCGTCGTTGCTGGGCAAGCCGGTATTCGTGCGGGAGTTGCTGCCGCAGGACCTGAAGCTGGAGATCGAGCATCTGACCGGCGAGGAGGCGATGGCGGTCGCGGAGTTCCTGGCCAGGATCGTCGGCCGCGGTCATGCGCGGCAGCTCGATGCATCGACCCGGCGGGTCTGGCTGACCGAGCTGCAGCGCAATCGCACGACGTCGCTGGATGCCCCGAACTGGCTTTGGAACAGCGTCGTCGATCTGGTCGCGGCGCATGAGGCCGCATACCTCAATCATTGCAGACGCTACGCGCTGGCTTCCACCAAGTCCCAGGGTTCTTGAGCCGTCATCATCTGTCATCGCGAGCCGCCCTTGCGGCGTGGCGATCCAGGGGCCGGGAGGGGTGCGTGGGGCCCCTGGATCGCTTCGCCAAGCGGCTCGCGATGCCGGCGATGGGGCACATTCATGGCGCCGGCGCGCGGAGAAAAGCGTCCGCCTAGGGAGGCAGCACCTTGCCGGGGTTCATGATGCCCTGGGGATCCAGGGCGGACTTGATGCGGCGCATCGCGTCCAGCTCTGCACCGCCGCGCCAGTCCGGCATCATGTACGGCTTCAGCTGGCCGACGCCATGCTCGGCGCTGAAGCTGCCTTCCAGGTCGCGGACCACGGCGTTCACCGTGTCCATGACGGCGTGGTCCTGGGCCAGGAACGCCTCGGCGGTCATGTGGTCGGGTTGTTCGAGGTTGAAGTGGATGTTGCCGTCGCCCAGGTGGCCGAACGGCACGGGGCGGATGCCGGGCATCAGCGTGATGCAGGCGGCGCTGGCGCGCTCGATCAGGTCCGGCACGCGGGACACGGGGACGGAGACGTCGTTCTTGATGCTGGCGCCCTCGCGCTTCTGCGCCTCGGCGTGTTCTTCCCGCAGCTTCCAGATCGCCAGGCGTTGCGCGTCGCTTTCGGCGATGGCGGCGTCATCGACCAGGCCGTCTTCCAGCGCCGTCTCCAGCACGGCTTCCAGCACGTCGCGCAACCGGGCGTCCTGGCGGGGGGTCGCGAGTTCGACCAGGGCGTAGTGGGCCGACGGGTTGGCCAGCGGCAGGGCGGCGCCCTGGATGTGCCGCAGCACGAAGCCCATGCCGGCGCCGGACATGTATTCGAACGCCTGGATGGCGGCCGGGTCATGCTGCTGGAAGCGGCGGAACAGCGCGCAGGCGGCGCCCACGCTGGGCACGGCGCACAGCGCGACCTGGATATCGACGGGTCGCGGCGCAAGCTTCAGCACGGCGGCGGTGATGACGCCCAGCGTGCCCTCCGCGCCGACCAGAAGCTGGCGCAGGCAATAGCCGGTGTTGTCCTTCCGCAGGCGGCGGAGGCCATGCCAGATCTGGCCATCCGGCAGCACGGCCTCGATGCCCAGCACCAGGTCCCGCGCGTTGCCGTAGCGCAGCGTGTTGTTGCCGCCGGCGTTGGCGGACAGCACGCCGCCGACCTGCGCCGTGCCCTCGCTGCTGATCGACAGCGGCAGCAGGCAGCCCGCCGCGGCAGCCGCCTCCTGCGCCGTGCGCCACGGAACGCCGGCCTCGGCCACCATCGTCATGTCCAGCGGATCGACGTCGCGGATGCAGTTCATGCGGGACAGGCTGAGCACCACGTCCTGACCGCTGGCGCGCGGGGTGGCGCCGCCGACCATGCTGGTGTTGCCGCCCTGGGGCACCACGGGCGTGCCTGATGCGGCGCAGGCGCGGATGACAGCGGCGACTTCCCCGGTGTTCGCAGGGCGCACGACCGCCGGGGTGCGGCCCTGGTACAGGCGGCGCCAGTCCTCGGTATAGCCGGCGGTGTCCGCGCCCAGCAGCAGGCCGCGCGGACCGACGATGGCGCGGAGCGTGGCGACGATCGGCGGCAGGTCCACGATCGAACCCTAACGGTACGGCGCCGGGACGCCGCCCGGCCCGGTCCGGCCGCGGCCGTCCGGCAGCGCCGCAATCATGGACGGGTGAAGTTCCTTCACGGGCGCCAGCACGCGGGCGACGTGGGCGTTCAGGCACATCGCCAGCGCCACCATGTCCCAGATAATGAAGTTGAACGAGATGTCGATGAAGTTGCCGCACACCATCAGGATGACGAGGCCAAGCTGCGACGCCCGCGCCAGGTCCCCGGCCCAGGCGAGTTCAGCGCGGTCACGGCACCTCCGCATGACCTTCTGCAAGCTCAGCAGGCTGCCGCCCAGGATGGCCAGGTAGATCGCCAGACCGGGGAAGCCATGCTGCCCCAGCGTCGCGAAGTAGATGTTGTGGAAGGCCCGGGCACGCTGGACGGAGCCGTCGGGGCGGACGAAGATGTTCACGACGTATGCATCGAAGCCGCCACCCAGCGGATGGGTCGCAGCGAAACCGAGCGTCCACTGCCAGATCAGCAGCCGGTCGTTGGCCGAGGATTCCTGCTCGTAGTCGGTGATCGTGCTGATGCGCGCTTCCCAGCGCGACGACATGAAGAAGGTCATGCCGCCGCCGATGACCACAGCCATGGCGATGAACAGCACTTTCCGCCGGGTGCGCAGCAGGATGCCCATCGCGATGACGGCGATGGCGACCAGGCCGGTCCGGGCGAAGGTGCCGATATTGGCGATCAGATACAGCCCGGTCATCACCGCGGCCATGGCGGTCTTCACCCTGGCGCCCGGGATCAGCAGCGAGTGCGCCCTGATCCACCACAGCAGCGGGATGAACATCACCGTGATGGTCGATACGGCGCTGCTTTCGGCCAGGAAGGTGGAGTTCACGGACATGAGGCCGAGCGACTGCTCGTAGCCGCCGCCGGAGACGATAGTCTTGAAGCCCCACGGCAGCAGGTGCGCGGCGGCGGCCATGATCA
>JAYUCA010000392.1:0-3255 GCA_043740535.1 Rhodospirillales bacterium
GCCGGCGTCGTCGGGCACGACGTCGGCGGCGCCGTCATGCAATCGATGGCGCGCATGGCGCCTGAGCGGATCCCAGGGTTGTTCTTCTTCGATTTCGTCTATCCCGGCATCGGCACGCGAATGGGGACGCCGGATCGGCTGAACGAGATATGGTATCAGTCCTTCCACCAGATGGAGATGGCGCCGGCGCTGCTGGGCAGCTCGCGGGAAGCATGCAGGCTTTATATCGGGCACATCCTGCGGCACTGGACATTCCGCAAGGATGCCTTCGACGACGTCATGGACGCGTTCGTGGACAACTTCATGCAACCCGGCAACCTGGCCGGCGGCTTCGCCTATTACCGGGCGGCCCATGCAGGAAGGATCGCCATGATGCAGGGAACGGCGCCTGTGACGTCACCGATCGCCATCCCGGCCTGCGTCCGCTGGGCAGAGCACGATCCGATCTTTCCCTTCGCCTGGACGGATCGCCTCCATGAGACGTTCTCCAACCTCGACCTCCAGATGCTGCCGGGCGTGGGCCACTTCCCGCATCGGGAGAGCCCGGACGTAGCCGCGGAGCACATCGCGGGGTTCTTCAGCCGACTATAGCGCGATGCCTTGGTGCAAATTTGCGCGCCGGCGAACCCCGGCGGCTGCCGCCCGTTCAGGTCATCGCGCCATGTTGGCGCCACAACACTCGACTACATCCCGCCCGCCTTGCCCGGCCGGCCATGCCATGCGACGATTCCCGAGGGAGGCGTCGGCGTGCCGCCTTCAACCCAGCAGACCACGGAAGCCCCACGTGATGAAACCTCTCCGCAAGGCGGTCCTTCCCGTCGCTGGCCTGGGCACCAGGTTCCTGCCCGCCACCAAGGCGATGGCCAAGGAGATGCTGCCCGTCGTCGATAAGCCGTTGATCCAATATGCCATCGAGGAAGCCAGGGCCGCCGGGATCGAGCAGTTCTGCCTGATCTCCGGCCGCGGCAAGACGGCGCTGGTCGAGCATTTCGACGTCGCCTACGAGCTGGAGGCCACGCTGCGGGAGCGTGGCAAGACCGACATGCTCGACATGCTCGCCGCCATGAAGATCCAGCCCGGCGCCATCACCAGCGTGCGCCAGCAGGTGCCGCTGGGCCTGGGCCACGCCATCTGGTGCGCGCGCGCCTTCATCGGCGACGACCCCTTCGCCATCCTGCTGCCGGACGACCTCGTGTTGTCCGAAACCCCCTGCCTCAAGCAGCTTGCCGCCGCATACCAGGAAACCGGCGGCAACGTCATCGCGGTCACGGAAGTGCCGCACGACCAGACCAACCGCTACGGCATTCTGAAGGTGGGCCATGATGACGGCCACCTGGTGGAGGTGCTGGGCCTGGTCGAGAAGCCGAAGCCCGAGGACGCGCCTAGCAACCTGTCGGTCATCGGCCGCTACGTGCTGCTGCCCGAGGTGATCGGCCACCTGTCCGCGATGGAGCGGGGCGCGGGCAACGAGGTGCAGTTGACCGACGCGATGGCCAAGATGATCGGCCACACCTCGTTCCACGGCCTGCGCTACGAGGGCCGCCGCTTCGACTGCGGCGACAAGGTCGGCTATCTCGAAGCGCAGATCGCCTTCGCGCTGAAGCGGCCGGAACTGGCCGACGCCGTGCGCGCCTTCCTTCCCACCTACATCAACGGTTGAAGCACCCCATGGCCTTCCGGCATGACTTCCATCCGACCAGCCTGCGCGAATACGACATCCGCGGCGTGGTCGGCCGCACGCTGCACGCGGCGGACGCGTTCGCGATCGGGCGCAGTTTTGGGACAGTGGTCGCGCGGGGCGGCGGCGACCGGGTGGCGGTAGGGTATGACGGGCGGCTGTCTTCGCCCGAGTTGGCGGACGCGCTGGTCGATGGCCTGAAGGCCTGCGGCATGCACGTGCTGCGCGTGGGCCGCGGGCCGACGCCGCTGCTGTATTTCGCTGCGACCACGCTGGAGACGGATGGCGCGGTGATGGTGACCGGCAGCCACAACCCGCCCGACTACAACGGCTTCAAGATGATGCTGGGCAAGCGCGCGTTCTTCGGCGCGGACATCCAGTTGCTCGGCCGCCTGGCGGCCAGCGGCGACGTGGTCGCCGATGCGCCCGGCAGCGACGAGACGATCGACGTGTCCGACGCCTATGTCGATCGCCTGGTGCAGGACTGGGACGGCGGGGACCGCAAGCTTCGCATCGTGTGGGACAACGCGAACGGCGCGGCCGGCGAGGTGCTGACGAAGCTGCTGAAGAAGCTGCCCGGCCACCACACCGTGCTGAACGGTGCCATCGACGGCACGTTCCCGGCCCACCACCCCGACCCGACGATCGCGAAGAACCAGGAACAGCTGATCCACGCCGTGGCCGAGGCGAAGGCCGATATCGGCATCGGCTTCGACGGCGACGCGGACCGGATCGGCGCCATCGACGACAAGGGCGGCATGCTGCTGGGCGACCAGTTGATGGTGGTGCTGGCCCGCGACGTGCTGCGCACGCACCCCGGCGCCACGATCATCGCCGACGTGAAAGCCAGCCAGGTGCTGTACGACGAGATCGCGAAGGCCGGTGGCCAGCCGATGATGTTCAAGACCGGGCACAGCCTGATCAAGGCGAAGATGGCCGAGATCAAGTCCCCCTTCGCCGGGGAGATGAGCGGCCATATCTTCTACGCCGACCGCTGGTACGGCTTCGACGACGCGCTGTATGTCGCCGTCCGGCTGATGGGCATCGTCGCCCGCATGGACGGCCCGTTGTCCGACGTGCGCGAGGCGCTGCCCAAGGTGGTCAACACGCCGGAGCTGCGCTTCGACTGCGACGACACCCGCAAGTTCGAGGTCGTGATGGAGGTCGCGGCCCGGCTGCGCGCCGAGCACGCCGCATTGAACGAGATCGACGGCGTGCGCGTGCTGACCGACGACGGCTGGTGGCTGCTGCGGGCGTCGAACACCCAGGCGGTGCTGGTGGCGCGGGCCGAGGCGCGGGACGAGGCCGGGCTGGAGCGGTTGAAGGCGGCGCTGGTCGAGCAGTTGGCGGCTTCGGGGCTGGAGGCGCCGGATTTCTCGGGCGAGAACGCGGGGCATTAGAGCGTGATTGCTTCACGTTGCCCTACCTCGTCATCGCGAGCCGTTTGGCGAAGCTTCAATAACGCTGGGGAAGGCAACAATTCGATCGGCTTCTACACGAATGGCGCCAGCCCGACGACACCGGCAATAGACTTGACCTCCTCTAACCTCGACCTTCACAGCGGCGACACCTTCCAG
>JAYUCA010000393.1:0-2478 GCA_043740535.1 Rhodospirillales bacterium
CGGAAGATCCAGGTCGGGATCGAGACGACATCGCCCGGCCCGCCCACGATCTCCCCATCCTGGCCATCGGCGCCCCAGCGGAACGTCCAGGCGCCGCGCTGGATCATGAAGACCTCTGCGGTGAAGTGGACATGCAGGTTGTTCACCGTGCCCGGCGGCATGGCTGCCACCCCCAGGCTGAAGCCGTGCGCCTCGGTGATGTTCACCACCTGGTCGCGCGACTGCGTGACCCCCGCGCCCACCAGCGAGTAGTTCTCCTTCCGCTCGGACCCCGGCATCTTGCAGTCGATGAACGCCAGCTTGCACGCCACCATGTCCGACCGCTTGATCAGCCGGGCGCGCGCCTGGTCTGCAGAAACATGGCCCATCGAAAAACTCCTGCAAGCTCATCGCATTCGGATGCGGACCCTCTATACGCCGCCGGCCGATCCCGCTCAAATGGATTCCAGGCCTGGTGGGAGAACCCGATGCCCGAGACGAGGACGCCGCCCGTGATCGAGCAGGATCCGCTGTTCGACGGCGGGCCGCAGCACGTGATGCAGGTCGAACGGCACGACTACACGGACCTGGTCCCCACCGACCGGCCCCGGCGCCAAAGCCTGCGCGGCTTCGATGCCGAGTATACCGACATCGTCGACTACATCGTCCGCTGCACCCACCGCATCTGGGACGAGCGCGACATCGGGCTGATCTACAGCCACTACACGCACAACGCCGTCGTTTATTACACCAACGGCGCCGTTTACGACCGCGAGACCATCGTGCACGACACCATCCAGCGCCTTGCGACCTTCCCCGAACGCCGCGGCCTGGCGACCCACGTGATCTGGCGCGGCGACGACGTCGACGGCTTCTACACGTCGCACTACGTCACCGGCGCCGGCCGCCACACCCAGGACGGCGCCTATGGCCGCCCCACCGGACGCAGCTTCAACACCCGCACCGTCGCCGACTGCATGATCCTGGAGAACCGCATCTACCGGGAGTGGATCGTCACGGATTCCATGGGCCTCGTGCGCCAGCTCGGCCTCGACCCGGCCCCCATCGCCGAGGCCAGCGCCCGCGCCATCTTCGCTGCCGGCCGCACCCCGCTCGACATCGGCGAGCTCGGGCGCCTGCCCGGCCAGGCCCCGCCCGACGCGGACCCGGACCTTTCGCTGGCCCACACCGACACCGAGGCCGACGTGCTCCGCAGCCTGCACGAGATCTACAACCGCCGCATGTTCGGCCGGATCAGGGCGCTATACGCCCCGAAATGCCAGTGGCACGGCCCGCTCATGAAAGAGGTTTACGGCCGCGCCGGCGTCCTGCACCAGGTGCTGTCCCTCGTCGCCTCCATCCCTGACTGCATCTTCATCCCGCAGCACATCTGCTCCGTCCGCTGCGACGAAGGCGGCGAGAAGGTCGCCATCCGCTGGACGCTGGAGGGCCACCACACCGGCTGGGGCCTGCTCGGCGCGCCCTCCGGCCATCGCCTGTTCGTCCTTGGCATCACCCACCTTCATATCATCGACGGCCGCGTGATCGAGGACTGGACCCTCTATGACGAGCTTGCCATCCTCACCCAGATCAAGCTCGGCGACCTCGTCCGCGACGCCGCGTGACGCGCTCGGCGATCATCGCGCTTCATATTGAAAACGCACGGCTGCCTCAGCCGACCCCCTTGAACCCCGGCATGTCGCGGATCGGCGGCGCCGCCACCAGGCGGCCGATGTCGGGCGCCGGCCGCGCCGTGCGGGGATCGTTCGCCAGATGGCGCTCCAGCGCGGCCGCCACGGCCAGCACGAGCGCGTCGCCGCCGCGCGGCCCGACGATCTGCAGCCCGAAAGGCATGCCGTTGCGATCGAGGCCCACCGGCAGCGACAGCGACGGATGGCCCAGCAGAGAGCTGCAATAGGACAGCGCCAGCCAGTGGAAGTAGGTGCGCGTGGGCGCGCCGTCGATCTCGGCCGGGAACAGCTCGGTCCAGGGGCGCGGGCTGATGGTCATCGCGGGGGCCAGCACGACGTCGTACACGTCGAAGAACGACTGCCAGCGGCGGTACATGTCCGCCTGCAGCCCCAACGCGCGCGCCACGTCGACGGCGGTGTAGCGCAGGCCCTCCTCGTAATTGGCATGCAGGTTGGGGCCGAAATCGTTCGGCCGGAGCTTCATGTTGTCGCCGTGCCGGCGCAGGAAGCCCAGGCTGCGAAGCACCTCGAACGACTCGTCGGCGCCGGTGCAGTCGGGCGTCGCGTCCTCGGCGACCGCGAACACGTCGCGGAACAGCCCGGTCTTGTCGGCGAACACCCCGGCGATATGCCGCTCGGTCGGCGCGAACCCGAAATCGGGCGTCAGCGCCACGCGCAGGCTCGACAGGTCGTAGGTCGCGGGGACGGCGAAGTCGGCGGCCACGCGGACCTGGCGGCCGTGGATCGTCGTCGCCAAAGGGTCGCGCTTGTCGTCGCTGACCATGGCCGACAGCAGCAGCGCCGCGTC
>JAYUCA010000394.1:0-2002 GCA_043740535.1 Rhodospirillales bacterium
CGTGGTGGCGTCGCGCGCCGTGCCGGGCTGATGGGTCACGACTGCCGACCGGCCCGGGGGCGCCTTCAGGCCCAGCGCTGCCAGCACGCCGACCACGCCGAAGATCAGGCCGAACTTGATCATCGTCGGCTGGTATCCGCCGGCGGCCAGGCTGTCGGTGATCGGGAAGGTCGTGACGATGGCGCCCATCCCATACCCGGCCGCGACCATGCCCGCCGCGAAGCCGCGCCGGTCCGGGAACCATCCGACCATCTGGCCGACGACCCCGATATAGACGATGCCGGTGCCCAGTCCGCCGAGCAGCCCATAGGTCGCATACAGCATCCAGATCGAGGTCGCCTGCGACGCCAGCACCCAGCTCAGGCCCGTAAGCGCCCCCCCGGCCGCGATCAGCCAGCGTGGCCCGAACCGCTCCACGAGCCAGCCCTGGAACGGGCTGAAGAAGGTCTGCAGCACGATCAGAATGCTGAACGTCACCTGGATCGCCGGTGCGGTGGCGCCGAGGCTGGCGCCCAGAGGCTTGGTGAACAGCGTCCAGACGTATTGCGGCGACGATATCGCCATCATGCAGATCAGCCCCAGCACCAACTGGACCCAGCGCGTGCTGGCGGCCGGTGCATAGGCGGCAGGCGCCGTGGTGGTGCTCATCGAACTCTCCTTCAGGTGCTCCCGCGGTATGCAAGGCCGGGGCCATCGGGCGGGACGTCGGAGAAATCGCATGTGTCTTGCTGGCGGCTCCGCGCGGGCCTAGCGTCCATATAAGCATGGGAAGGCAACGATCATGATCGAGCTGCACACCTGGAACACGCCGAACGGCCGGAAGATCAGCGTGGCGCTGGAAGAGATGGGCCTGCCCTACAAGGTCGTGACCGTCGATATCACCAAGGACCAGCAGTTCCAGCCCTCGTTCCTGGAGATCAGCCCGAACAACCGCATACCCGCGATCGTCGATCCGGACGGGCCGGGCGGCGAGCCGATCTCGGTGTTCGAGTCTGGCGCGATCCTGATCTACCTGGCCGAGAAGCACGGCCAGTTCCTGCCGACCGACGTGCGCAGCCGCGTGCGGGTGTTCGAATGGCTGATGTGGCAGATGGGCGGCTTCGGCCCGATGCCGGGCCAGGTGCACCACTTCCTGACGGTCAACGAGAAGGACCGCGTCTATGGCCTGGCGCGCTACCTGAAGGAGACGCGGCGGCTGTACGGCGTGATGGACAAGCAGCTCGGCAAGGCGGAGTTCATTGCCGGCGCCGTGTCGATCGCGGATTTCGCCATCGTCGGCTGGGTCTGGCGGCATGAACGGCACCAGGTCGACCTGAACGACTTCCCGAACGTGAAGCGCTGGTACGCCACCATGATGGAGCGGCCCGGCACGAAGAAGGGCTTCGAGGTCGCGCTGAGCTGATTTCCGGTCCGCAGGCGTTTGACCCCGGCCGAGGGGCCGCGTAGAAGGGCGCTGCAAACGGTGTGTGAGTGCATCCCCGTGCGGAGGGGTGGCCGAGTGGCTGAAGGCACCGGTTTGCTAAACCGGCGTACGGTGTCAAGCCGTATCGTGAGTTCGAATCTCATCCCCTCCGCCAACCACCAAATTGCACATAATATTCAATAAAGTAGCCGAAGTCAGTGCCTTGCGCCCGAGATTGTGCTCCAAAAGTTGCTCCATATAATGCGGGTCATGTCCTACGTCCGCAAACGAGCCCGAACCGGGATTTTCGAATACCGCCGGGTTATCCCGCTGGAGCTTCGGCCATTCATTCACAATGTGCCGGGCTTCGCGACCAAGCCCGGTCGCACCGAATTCACGCAAAGCCTTCAGACAAAATCCGAAGCAGAGGCAAACCGTCTCGGCGCGGGTATCGATCACCACGTTCAGATTGGGATCGATGATGCACGGAACCGACGTGCAAAACCGCCAAGGAGCGATGCCCGAGGCGAAACACGAGCGATTCCGGCTGGTATGGTTGTTGTTAACCGCAGGGCCGCCTTCGAGTCACTTGATCGCTGG
>JAYUCA010000395.1:0-8858 GCA_043740535.1 Rhodospirillales bacterium
GGCGGCGGAGCGCCGAAATATGTTTGTGGCGCCCGGACCAGGGCCTGTAGCGTGAACCGATAAGAAGCAGCGAGTGAATCGTGAGCCAGGAAACGTCGCCCAGATTTCGCCGCATGCAGTGGCTGGCGGTCGCCATGTGCACCTTCGCGATCGCGATCAACTACGTCGATCGCTCCACCCTCGCGATCGGCAACCTCAGCATCCGCGAGGAGTTCGGCATCTCCGCCACCGGCATCGGGGCGCTGCAATCGGCCTGGTCGATCTCGTTCGCCATGGCGCAGATCCCGGTGGGGCTGATCGTCGACCGGATCGGGTCGCGCCGGCTGCTGGGCTATGCGCTGGTCCTGTGGTCGGTGGCGCAGGCCGCGGGCGGCATCGTCAGCGGCTACATGTCGTTCATGTGGAGCCGGGTGGCGCTCGGCGTGTTCGAGTCGCCCGCGTTCCCCGCCGCGGTGCGCACCGTCGCCAACTGGTTCTCGATCAAGGACCGGGGGCGTCCCACCGGCGTCTACACCATCGGCGGCGACCTGGGCCGCATTATCGGCACGCCGCTGTTGACGGCGCTGCTGCTGGCGTTCGGCTGGCGCACGATGTTCGTGGTGATGGGCGTGGCCGGGCTGTTCGGCGCGGTCGCCTGGTTCGCCCTGTATCGCGACCCGGCGCCCGAGCGGCTGACCGAGGCCGACCGCGCCTACCTGGACGCGAACGGCTATGGCCGGCAGACGCCGGTGACCATCCAAAGCTGGCGGCGGCTGTTCGGCTTCCGGTCCATGTGGGGCATGATCCTGGGCGCCTTCTGCTCCGGCTACGCCATCTGGATGTATGGCACGTGGCTGCCTGCCTACCTCGAGATGCAGCACCATGTCAGCATCGCCAAGACCGGCTTCCTCGCCATGATCCCGCTGGCGTTCTCGATCGCCGGCTCCATCACGGGCGGCTGGGTCACCGACCGGCTGGCGAACTCCGGGATGGAGATCGTCCGCAGCCGCAAGACCCCGGCGGCGTGCGGCTACCTCGCCTCGGCGGCGTTCTGCGCGGGCGCGGCGATGGTTTCGGACATGCCGGTGGCCCTGGCCTGCATCTCCGGCTCGATGTTCTTCCTGGCCTTCGCGCAGTCGGGCAAGTGGACGCTGATCACCGCCATCGCGCCGCAATCCTATTCGGCGTCGGTGTCGTCCATCCAGAACTTCGGCTCGTACATCGGCGGCACCGTGTCGCCGCTGGTGACCGGGATGGTGGTCGACGCGACGGGTTCGTTCGTGCTGGCGCTGGGGATCGGCGCCGGGGTGATGGTCGTGGGCGCCGGACTGTATTATTTCGTCGTGCAGGATCCGATCCCGCTCGCGGCGCTGGAGGCCGACGCGGGGCCAGGCCGGGCCGCCGCCGCGGCGGATTGAAGGAGGGGTGGGCACATGAACACGATCGTCCAGGACCGTGCGGCCAAGGCGCCCACGGCATCGAGCCGCCTCGCCATCGCCGATTGCGACATCCATCACAGCCCCCGCGACTTCAAGATGCTCTACCCGTATCTGGAGCCTCGCTGGCGGGACCACCTGGATATGTTCGGGCAGCGCCCCCGCCAGGGGAACGCCACCGGGCCGCAATTCCCCAAAAGCCAGCCCGACGCCTCCCGCCGGGACGCCTGGCCGCCCTGCGGCGGGCGCCCTGGCAGCGACCTGGCCTTCATGCGCACCCACCACCTCGATGCGAACGGGATCGCGCTGGGCATCCTCGCCATGATCCGCCCGCACCCCGGCGGCTTCCAGAACCTGGACCTCAGCGGGGCGCTGTGCCGGGCCATCAACGACTGGCAGGTGGCTGAATGGACCGGGCCGGAGCCGCGGCTGAAGGCCTCGATCGTCATCCCGTACGAGGACGCGGACGCCGCCGTCATCGAGATCGACCGCTGGGCCGGGCATCCAGACATGGTGCAGGTGCTGCTGCTGTCGCGCACCGTCGAGCCGCTGGGCCATCGCCGCTACTGGCCGATCTACGAGGCCGCGGTCCGTGCCGGGCTGCCGGTCGGCATCCACGCCTTCGGCAACGGCGGCCAGCCGACCAGCGGGGCAGGGTGGCCCAGCTTCTACATCGAGGACATGGTCGGGCACGCGCAATCCTGCCAGTCGATGCTGAGCAGCATGGTCATCGAAGGCGTCTTCGCCCGCTTTCCCACGCTGCGCGTCGTGATGATCGAGGCCGGGTTCGGCTGGCTGCCCGCCCTTACGTGGCGGCTGGATCGCGCCTGGACCCGTCTGCGCGCCGAGACGCCCGCGCTGACCCGGCTGCCCAGCGAATACATCCGCGACCACGTCTGGCTGACGACGCAGCCGATGGAGGAGCCTGAGGACGCCGCCCATCTGCGCGACGCCATCGGCTGGATCGGCTGGGACCGGCTGCTGTTCGCGACGGACTACCCGCACTGGGACTACGACGACCCGCGCACCTCGCTGAAGCTGTCGCTGTCCCCTGCTGAGCGCCACGCCTTCTTCATGGGCAACGCGCAGTCGCTCTATGGCCCGGCGGCCCCCGGGTGACGGACGAAAACTGGACCAGGGTCGCCGGCATCGGCGACGTGCCCGACGGCGAGGCGATCCCGCTGGAGGTCATGGGCCTGGACCTGGCGCTGTATCACGTCGATGGGGCGTGGTTCTGCACCAGCAACGTCTGCACGCACGCCTATGCGCTGCTGACCGACGGCTGGCTGGACGGGCATCTGATCGAATGCCCGCTGCACAACGGCCAGTTCGACGTGCGCACCGGCAAGGGCATGGGCGCGCCGATCACCGAGGACCTGCAGGCCTTCGCGGTGCGGATCGAGGGCGACGACGTGCTGGTCGCCCTGCCGGCCTGATGCTCCGCCGGCAAAACCTGTAACTCGAATTGACAACTTTGTGGCGGGCCGATAGCTGCTGCGCCCTGGAACCCGCCGCCGCCGCGCGGTTCCGGACCTGAGGTGCCATGATGTCCAGTGCCCAGCCCGAGCGTTGCCGGATCGTCGTGACGCGCCTGCTGCCGCCGCCGCTGATGGCGTTGCTTGGGTCCGCGTTCGACGCCTGGACCAACCCTGACGACCGCACCCTTGCCCCCGGCGCGATCGCGCGCGAGGCCAGCGCGCTGCGGGCCGATGCGCTGCTGGTCATGGCGATGGATTCCATCGATGCCGGGCTGATCGCCGCGTTGCCGGACTGCGTGCGCGTGATCGCGACGTTCTCGGTGGGGCACGACCACATCGACCTTGCTGCCGCCCGCGCCCGCGGCATCGCCGTGCTGAGCACGCCCGACGTGCTCAGCGACGCGGTCGCGGACATGGGCATGCTGCTCATGCTGGGCGCGGCGCGGCGGGCGCACGAGGCATCCCTGATGCTGTACAGCGGCGCCTGGGCCGGCTGGTCGCCGACGCAGTTGCTGGGGCGCGACGTGACGGGCGCGCGGCTGGGCATCCTGGGCATGGGCCGGATCGGCCGGGCCGTCGCCTTCCGCGCCCGGCGCGGTTTCAGCATGCAGGTGCATTACCATAATCGCAGCCGCCTGCCCGAGGCCCTGGAAGACGGGGCCGCGTTCCATGCCGGACTGGGCGATCTGCTCGCCGTCAGCGACTTTCTGATGCTGGCGGCCCCGTCGTCCGCCGCGACGCGCGGCATCATCGGCGCGGCGGCGATCGAGCGGCTGCCGCACGGCGCGGTGGTGGCCAACGTCTCGCGCGGCGACCTGGTCGATGACGAGGCGCTGATCGCGGCATTGCGGTCGGGCCGGGTCGCGGCGGCAGGGTTGGACGTGTTCAACGGCGAACCCGCGATCCATCCCGGCTACCTCGCGCTGGGCAATGTGTTCCTGCAGCCGCATCAGGGCAGCTCGACCAACGGGACGCGGTTGCGCATGGGGACGCTGCTGCTCGACAGCGTCGAACAGGTTAGGGCAGGCAAGCCGGTCGCGAACCGGCTGGCCTGACCGACTTTTCCGGAGGACGTTCGATGTATCAGCACCTTGCCCCCGGCGCGTTGTTCTCGATGCAGGACAGGGTGGTCTTCATGACCGGCGGCGCCGGCGGCATCGCGTCCGGCCTGGCGAAGGGCGAAAACGGCGCCGCCGACGGGCTCAAGCCCGGCAGCGTCGTCATCGACATGACCACGATCGACCCGCAGACCTCGAAGCCTGGGGCGCACCGGCGAGGCGCTGCAGCGCCGGGTGCTCGCCGTCGCCACGGGCGATGCGACCTGGGGCGAAATCCTGCAGGAGGGCGACGAGGTGCTCAGCCGTTTCGGCCCGGCGCTATGACCGATGCCGACGCGATCCGCCTCACGCCGGAGGACAACGTGGCGACCGTGCTGCGGGCCGTCCGCCCGGGCGAACGCCTGCAGGTCCGCTGCGGGGGCGTAGTGTCCGACGTGCTGGCGCGCGACGCGATCCCGCTGTGCCACAAGATCAGCCTGGCGCGGATCGCCGATGGCCAGCACGTGCATGTGCACAACATGCGCAGCGCCCGGGCGAAGGGGCCGGCGCCATGACCGGGCGCCATGAGGCCGATGCAGGCGCCGAGGCGCGCCGGCCCGTCGATACCGGCAGGTTCTCGGCCGTGGTCCGCACGCCCTTCGCCAACCAGGCCTACACGGCCCTGTTCCAGAAGATCGTCACCGGAGAGATCGCCGAAGGCCACCCGCTGCCGCCCGAGCATGAGCTGTCCGCCTTGTTCGGCATTTCCCGCCCGGTGGTGCGCGCGGCCCTGCAGCGCCTGCGCGACGAAGGGCTGATCGCGTCGCGCCGCGGCTCCGGCTCGTTCGTGCAGCCGCGGCAGTCGCTCAGCGTGTCGTCGGATTACGTTCTCGAGAAGCAGCGGCAGGCGCTGGAGAACCTCGAATTCCGCACGACGATCGAGCCGCAGGCCGCTGCCTACGCTGCCGAGCGGCGCAGCGCGGAGCACCTGGTCGCCATCGAGGACGCGATCAACCAGCACGCGCGTGCGGCCGTCGAGGGCGGCATCGGCTACCACCTGGACCTCGGGTTCCATATCGCGGTGGCGAAGGCGTCGAACAACCGCTGCTTCGTCGACGCGGTCCGGATGGTCGAGCACGACATCGACCATGGCGTGAACCTGGTCCGCTACCTCGCGCGGTTCGACCATCTCAAGCGCAGCCAGAGCGTGATCTCCGACCACAGCCGCATCCTCAGGGCGATCCGGCAGCGGCGGCCGGAGGACGCGCGGAAGGCCATGCGCGCGCACCTCGAGAATGCCCGCCTGCGCATGGTCGAAAGCGAGCCGCTGCTCGCCGAGCACGTTGAATGAACAGGAGTATCCGATGCCAGCCCACGTCGTGGCCAACCCGATCCCCCGGCCGAGTGCGGCCAGGCCGCTTGCCGGACTGCTCGTGGTTTCGCTCGAGCAGGCGGTCGCGGCGCCATACTGCTCGTCGCGCCTCGCCGATGCCGGCGCGCGGGTCATCAAGCTGGAGCGCGCGGAGGGCGATTTCGCGCGCGGCTACGATGCCGCCGTGAACGGGCTGGCGAGCTATTTCGTGTGGCTCAACCGCGGGAAAGAGAGCCTGGTCGTCGATATCAAGCAGCAGGCGGACCGGGCGCTGCTGCTTGCCATCGTCTCCAGCGCCGACGTGTTCATCCAGAACCTCGCCCCCGGCGCCGCCGAGCGGGCCGGCTTCGGGACGGCAACATTGCGCCAGGCAAACCCGCGCCTGATCACGGTGGATATCTCCGGCTACGGACGCGGCAACGCCTATGCGGA
The DNA here is from genome assembly GCA_043740535.1 of Rhodospirillales bacterium. Classification (GTDB taxonomy): domain Bacteria; phylum Pseudomonadota; class Alphaproteobacteria; order Acetobacterales; family Acetobacteraceae; genus JBBROS01. The sequence goes on from JAYUCA010000395.1 coordinate 5,735, forward strand.
CATGAAGGCCTACGACCTGCTTGTCCAGGCCGAAACAGGGCTTGCCGGACTGACGGGCCATCCGGCCGGGCCCGGCCGGGTCGGCGTGTCCGTGGCGGACATCGCGTGCGGCATGTCGGCCTATGCCGGGGTGCTGGAGGCGCTGCTGGCGCGGCACGCGACCGGGGAGGGCGGCCACATCGAGGTCAGCCTGTTCGACAGCGTGGCGGACTGGATGAACGTGCCGCTGCTGTATTTCGAGGGCACGGGAACGGCCCCGAAGCGTGTCGGCCTCGCGCACCCGTCCATCTGCCCGTACGGCGCCTTCGACACCGCCGACGGCCACCTGGTGCTCATCTCGATCCAGAACGAGCGCGAATGGGCCAGTTTCTGCGCCGCGATCCTCGGCGATGCGGCGATTGCCGCCACCGCCGGCTTCGACAGCAACACCGCGCGGGTCGCCAATCGCACGGCCGTCGATGCCAGGGTGGCGGCGGCGTTCGCCGAACTGAGCCGGGCTGACGCCGCCACCCGGCTGCGCGCGGCGCAGATCGCCTACGGCTTCGTCAATGACCTGGCCGATCTCGCGGCCCATCCCGCGCTTCGCCGCGTCAGCGTCGGCACCCCAGGCGGCCCCGCCAGCGTCGTGTCGCCGGCCGCCATCCGCGACGGGATCAGCCCGGCCCTGGGGCCGGTCCCGGGGATCGGGGAACACAGCGCCGCGATCCGGGCGGAGTTCGCGCCCCTGCGGGAACAGGCGGAGGCCGATCCGGGAGCTGACCGATGACGCCGATCCGGATCGCCTCGGTCGAGGCGTTCGCCTGCCGCGTCCCGATCACGACGCCGATCAAGGTGGCGTTCGGCACCTTCAGGGACCGGCCGGCCGTCTACGTGCGCGTGGTCGATGACGCCGGCGTGGAGGGATGGGGCGAATGCTGGTGCAACTGGCCCTCGGTCGGGGCCGAGCATCGGGCGCGCCTCGTGGCCGATTTCGCCGAGCGGCTCGTCGGCGAAACCTTCCGCCACCCCGGCGACGTGTTCCGCAAGCTGGATGCCGAGCTCGAGACCCTGGTGCTCCAGTCCGGCGAAGTCGGCCCGATCGCGCAGGCGGTGGCGGGCATCGACATCGCCGTGTGGGACCTGGCTGCGCGCAAGGCCGGCCTGCCGCTGTACCGCTGCCTGGGCGCGGACCCGGTTCCGGCGGTTCCGGTCTACGCGACAGGCATCAACCCGGACGGCCCGGAGCACTTTGCGTCCGCCCGGCAGGCGGAAGGCCACCGCGCCTTCAAGCTGAAGATCGGCTTCGGGCAGGACCTCGACCGCCGCACATCGCGGCGATGCGCGCGGCGCTGGGCGACGAGGCGATCCTCATGGTGGATGCCAACCAGTCGCAGACGCCGGGGCTTGGCGCCGTGCCGGACCAGGCCGCGCTGCGCCGGTTCCAGACCTGGCCCGCGTGATGGCCGTCTACGCGTGGGCTGTCGGGCGGCGGCGTTGCCCCTTGGGCCAACGCCGCGTAGCGTACGCCGGTGCGATGGGAATGCCGGGTTCAACCGGCGGCTCGCACCGGGAGAGACGGCCATGAGGAAACTTGTTCTGACCGGGGGCGCGTTGCTTCTGCTCAACGCCGGCGTGTTCGCAGCCGATCTGCCGACGGCGCCTGCGGCCGAAGTGGGCATGGGGCGGCTCGATCGGATCACCCGCATGCTCAAGGCCGATACCGACGCCAAGCGCATCCCCGGCGCAGTCGTGATGATCGCGCGCAACGGCAAGGTCGTCTATCACGAGGCGTTCGGGGTGCGTGACCCGGCGTCGCCCGCGGCGATGCAGAAGGACAGCATCTTCCGTATGTATTCCATGACCAAGCCGATCACCGGCGTCGCGGTCATGATGCTGCTGGAAGAAGGCAAGATCCGCCTGTCGGACCCGGCGTCGAAATACCTGCCGGCCTTGAAGACGCCGAAGGTCATGGTCGAGAGGGTCGATGCGCAGGGGCGCCGGGTTGCCAGCACCGCGCCGGCCGACCGCGAGATCACGATCCAGGACCTGCTGCGCCACACGTCGGGCATCACTTATGGGGCCGGCGCCTCGGCGGCCGAGCAGGCGATGACGCAGGCCGGCATCGGCCTGCAACTCGGCAACGCGGAGAAGCCGCTGTCCACCCGCATGACCGACCAGCAGCTTGTCGAGGAGATCGGCAAGCTGCCGCTGATGTTCCAGCCGGGCACGAGCTGGGAGTACGGCCGGTCCATCGACGTGCTGCTGGCGCTGGTCGAGGTCGTCTCGGGTCAACGCGCCGATGCGTTCATGGATGAGCGGATCTTCAAGCCGCTCGGCATGACCGACACATTCTTCAACGTGCCGAAGGACAAGCTGGCCCGGGTGGCCCAGCCCGGGCCCGATCCCGACACGCACGAGACGGCGACGCTGACCGATGTCACCCAGACCCGCACGTTCTTGGGCGGCGGCGAGGGCTTGCTGTCGACCGCGCCCGACTACATGCGCTTTGCGCTGATGCTCGCCAACGGCGGCGAGGGCAACGGGGTGCGGCTGCTGTCGCGCAAGACGGTCGAGCTGATGTCGTCCGACCATCTGGGGCCCGCGTTGTCGACGGGGCCGAACTTCGCGCCCGGGCCGGGCTACGGCTTCGGGCTGACGGTCGCGGTGCGGACGCAACCGGGCATGGCGAGCTACCCGGGCAGCGTCGGCGAGTACAACTGGGGTGGCGCGGCGGGCACGGCGTTCTGGATCGACCCGAAGGAGAAGCTGGTGCCGATCATGCTGATCCAGGCGCCGGGGCAGCGGCTGTATTACCGGTTCGCGTTCCGGAACCTGGTGTATCAGGCCCTTGTTGATTGAGGCGGCCTGCAACCGTCGCCGGAGCGCGGAACCTATGAAGGGGCGCCATGGAGCATCTGAGGGTTAAGGCGAACGGGGGCGATTTCCACGTCGCGCGGATGGGGCAGGGCCGGCCGCTGGTGCTGCTGCATGGATGGCCGGAGTTCTGGCTGACCTGGGCCCCGGTGATGCAGCGTCTGTCGGACCGCTACCAGCTCGTGGCGCCCGACCTGCGCGGGTTTGGCGACTCATCGAAGCCCGATGGGCCGTGGGGCGCTGCGGACCACGCCGCCGACATGCTGGCGGT
>JAYUCA010000396.1:0-2483 GCA_043740535.1 Rhodospirillales bacterium
CGGCCTCGGCGTTCGCCGCGGTCAGTGCGGCCTCCAGCTCCGGCAGCGGATCGTGCTCCGCCCGGTGCGGGTTCGCCATCACGTCCAGCACGGCGCGGCGCAGGTCGGGCGGGTAGGGGAGAGTCAGCGCCGGGCCAAACCCCTGCACCGTGTCGCCGTCCGTTTGGATCAGCGCGGCATCCACGCCGTCTGCCGAGGTTCCGCTCATCAGGCCCAACGCGTTCATCGCGTTCCTTGAACCAACGAGTCGATCATCGCGTTCCTTGAACCAACGAATCGATCATCTGCTTCTCCTGCATGGACGGGCCGGCCGTGCGGCCTCTAACGTGACGCCGCACACGAAAGGATCACACCATGGACGGGCTAGACGCCGCCAGCCTGGGCACCACCCGCATGATCGCCCATGTCGACGGCCGGGTCGGCTGGATGATCTTCAACAATCCTGAACGGCGCAACGCCGTCAGCCTGGACATGTGGGAGGCCATGCCCCGCATCCTCGAACGCTTCGAGCAGGATCCGGCGGTTCGCGTGATCGCGTTGAAAGGCGCCGGCGACCGGGCCTTCGTGGCGGGGGCCGATATTTCGCAGTTCGAGAAGGTTCGCAGCAGCCCGGACCAGGTGAACGACTACGAGCGCATCGCCGAACGCGCCACCCACGCGCTGAAAACCGTGCGCAAGCCGACCGTCGCCGTGATCCGCGGCTGGTGCATCGGCGGCGGCCTGGGCATCGCGGTGGGTTGCGACCTGCGGTTCGCGACCGAGGGCTCGAAGTTCGGCGTGCCCGCGGGGCGGCTGGGGCTGGGGTATGCGATGCCCGGGGTGAAGACGCTGCTGGACCTGGTGGGCCCGGCCTACACGAAGGAGATCTTTTTTACGGCGCGCCACTTCACCGCCGCCGAGGCGCTCGGCATGGGCCTCGTGAACCGGGTGGCGCCGGAGGCGGAGCTGGACGCATTCGTCGCCGAGCAGTTCGCGACAATGGCCGACAACGCGCCGCTGACGCTGCACACGCTGAAACGGACGGTGGCCGAACTGTCGCGCGGCAACGACGCGGACGCCGGCGCGATCGACGCGCTGGTCAAGCGGTGCTTCGCCAGCGCCGACTACGCCGAGGGTCGCCGCGCGTTCATGGAGAAACGGCAGCCGGTGTTCACGGGGCGCTGACCGTGTATCAGGCGACCGTAGGGGGCGAACGCCATGTGTTCCCGACGCTCGCCGCCCTGCTGGCCCAGGCGACCCCGCTGCGCAGCGGCGACCAGCTGGCCGGCCTGGCAGCGGACACGCAGGCGCGGCGGGTGGCGGCGCAGATGGCACTCGCCGACCTGCCGCTGACCACGTTCCTGCACGACGCCGTGGCGCCTTACGAGGCAGACGAGGTCACGCGGCTGATCATGGACTCGCATGACGCTGCGGCCTTTGCGCCGTTGCGGCATTTGACGGTGGGCGGGTTGCGGGATTTCCTGTTGTCCGACGCGGCGACGGCCGCGGTGCTGGCGGCGCTGGCCCCCGGGCTGACGCCGGAGATGGTGGCGGCGGTCAGCAAGATCATGCGGCTGCAGGACCTGATGGTGGCGGCGAGCCGGGTGCAGGTGACGACGGCGTTCCGCACCACGCTCGGCCTGCCGGGCCGGATGTCGGTCCGGCTGCAGCCGAACCACCCCGCCGACGATCCGCGCGGCATCGCGGCCTCCATCCTGGACGGCCTGCTGCTGGGCGCCGGCGACGCCTGCATCGGCATCAACCCGGCCACCGACAGCCCGGAGCGTACATCGGCGCTGCTGCATCTGCTCGACGACATCCGCCAGAAGCTCGATATCCCGATGCAGAGCTGCGTGCTGGCGCATGTGACGACCACGCTGGGGCTGATCGGCCGCGGCGCGCCCGTCGATCTGGTGTTCCAGTCGATCGCCGGGACCGAGGCCGCCAACCGGGGGTTCGGGATCAGCCTCGCTTTGCTGGACGAGGCGCATGACGCGGTCCGGTCGCTCGGGCGGGGCACGGTGGGCGTGAACGCGATGTATTTCGAGACCGGCCAGGGCAGCGCGCTGAGCGCGGGCGCGCATCACGGCGTGGACCAGCAGACGTTGGAGGCCCGGGCCTACGCCGTGGCGCGGCGATACCAGCCGCTGCTGGTCAACACCGTCGTGGGGTTCATCGGGCCGGAATACCTGTTCGACGGCAAGCAGATCATGCGGGCCGGGCTCGAGGACCATTTCTGCGGCAAGCTCCTCGGGGTTCCGCTGGGGGTGGACGTCTGCTACACCAACCATGCCGAAGCCGACCAGGACGACATGGACACGCTGCTCACGCCGCTTGGCGTGGCTGGCGTGACCTTCATCATGGGCGTCCCCGGCGCCGACGACATCATGCTCGGCTACCAGTCCACCAGCTTCCACGACGCGCTGGCCACCCGCGACCTCCTCGGCAAGCGCCCCGCCCCCGAATTCGAAGCCTGGCTCCACACCCAGGGTCTCCTTGACCCC
>JAYUCA010000397.1:0-2105 GCA_043740535.1 Rhodospirillales bacterium
CTCGCAACCCCATCGCTCGCTTCGAGTGCCGCCGGCCAAAGCCGGGTGGGGTTCCTGGCCGCGCTCGACAAGCTCGGCATCGCATCCGAGGTGAACGCGAAGACCAAAATCATCACGGTCGGATCGACCGGAGAAGCAGTCGCGCGCGGCGACGCCGAACTTGCGATCCAGCTGATACCGGAATTGCGAGCCGTGGCAGGTTTGGACGTCGTCGGCGCTCTACCCGCCCTTCTTCAGAGCCCGGTTGTGATATCAGCCGGGATCGCCGCCGCCGCGAAAGACCCCGCCCGCTCGCAGGCGTTCGTAACATACCTGGCCTCGCCTGACCGGCGTACCGTCCTGAGCGCAAAAGGAGTGGACCTGCCCTAGAGCATGATCGCTTCTGGTAGACGAAGCGATCAAGCTCTAGTTTGTTGATTAAGAACGCGGAATCTCGTTTCAGGTCCAAGCAACCTGAAACGATACCGCTCTAAATGCCCGGCAGCGGCGGTATCAGGAACCTATTTCATGACCCAACCAACGTGTTGAAGGAAATACGCATGCGGTATCGTCACGGGATCGTAGGAATGGTCGCATTGGTGTTGTCGTCGGGCGTCTCGCTCTCGCAGCAACCCATGCCGGGTCAGAGTATGCCGGGCCACATCATGGACAATGCCCATGCCGGGCATGTCATGGCCGTCGGCACGGTGGCGTTCGCCAATTCATGCGCCCCGTCCGTCCAGGGGGAGTTCGCCCAAGGCGTCGCGATGCTGCACTCGTTCTGGTACAGCGCCGGCGAGCAGGCGTTCCGCAACGTCCTTGCGAAGGACCCCGCCTGCGCCATGGCCCATTGGGGCATCGCTTCGCTGCTGATGCTCAATCCGCTGAATGGCCTCGGCTCCACTCCCAGGGGCGCCGAACAGGCCGCGGTGGAGCTTGAACTGGCCCGGCATACCGGACATCCCACCCAACGCGAGCGCGACTATATCGAAGCCGCCGCGGCCTATTACGATGACTTCACCAAAGAAACCGAGACTGCACGACAGCAGGCGCGCTCCAGAGCATACGAGGCACTCGCCGCACGCTATCCGGAGGATGACGAAGCGCAAATATTCGACGCCCTTTACATCGCCGGTACTCAATCTCAGGCGGACCAGACCTTTGCCGCCTATGCCAAGTCGGCCGGCATCCTGCAGAAGGAATTCGCCAAATTTCCGCGGCATCCCGGCATTTCGCATTACCTGATCCACGTGTAAGACGCGCCGCCTCTTGCAGAGCAGGGCCTGGCTGCCGCACGCCTCTATGTCACGCTTGCCCCAGATGCGCCGCATGCGCTGCACATGCCCTCGCATATCTTCACCCGCGTGGGCGCGTGGGAGGACTCGGCCGCCACCAACCTCCGAGCCTTCAGTGCAGCGGTTAAAGGCAACGAACCGGGCGAGGCACTCCACGCCACGGATTACGCAGTCTACGGCTATCTCCAGCTTGGCCGCGACAAGGCTGCGGCGACGGCCATGGACAACGCCCTGGCCCTCAAATTGACCCCTCCCTACGCCGGGCCGATTCCGTATCCCTCTGCCTCCATGCCCGCGCGCATGGCCGTGGAGCGGGGCGATTGGGCGGCAGCGGCGAAGCTGGAGCCGCCGAAGAGCGCGCTGCCTTACACCGCCGCCATCACCTGGTTCGCCCGCGCGCTGGGTGCCGCGCGTCTGGGCGATGTCGAGACCGCCCGCCGCAACGCCGCCGAGTTGGAGCCGCTGCATAAGGCGCTCACCGATGTGAAAAACACCTATTGGGCGCTGGAGGTCGAGGTGCAGCAGCACGCCGCCGCGGGGTGGATCGCCCTGGCCCAGCACAAGCCCGACGAGGCGCTGATGCTGATGCGCCAGGCCGCCGATCAAGAGGACAGTCACGAGAAGCACATCGTCACACCCGGCCGCATCCTGCCGGCGCGCGAGCTGCTGGGCGATATGCTGTTGGAAGTGGGCCAGCCCGCCCTTGCTTTGCAGGCATACGAGGCCTCGCAGCAGCGCGAGCCGAACCGGCTCCGCGGCTATGACGGCGCGGCGCGAGCGGCGAAGGCGTCCGGCGACATGGAAAAGGCAAAGCTGTTCGATGCGAAGTTG
>JAYUCA010000398.1:0-1680 GCA_043740535.1 Rhodospirillales bacterium
TCTCCGGCGCGACCGCGGTCCTGGTCGGCGTCGCCATCGGCGGCGTGGCGTTCGCGCATGGCGGCGTCGATGACGGGGACGCCCCGGCGCCCTTGGCTGCGGCCGGGAACGCCCCGAGGCGGCAGCCGGACGGCTCCGTCTCCATGCCGAAGGACGCGCAGCGGCTGCTCGCCGTCAGGACCGTCGTTTCCGCCGAGACGAAGGCGTCGCGCACCGTGCAGGTCATCGGCCAGGTCATCGCCGACCCGATGGCCTCCGGCCGCGTGCAGCCGAGCCAGGCCGGACGGATCGAGCCGGGCGAGAAGGGCCTGGCCCATGTCGGCCAGCGCGTGCAGGCCGGCGACATCCTGGCCGTGGTCGCGCCGGCCATCGCGGCGGTCGAGCGCGGGACGGTCGGCTCCCAGGTCGCGGAGGTCGATCAGCAGGTCAGGCTCGCCGAACAGAAGGTCACGCGCCTGTCCGGCCTGGCCGGGAGCGTGCCGGGCAAGGACATCGACGACGCCCGCACCGAGCTGTCGGGCGCCCGCGCGCGCCGGGCCGCGCTGTCGCCGACCCTGGCGGGGCGCGAGGTGCTGCGCGCGCCCGTATCCGGCGTGGTCTCGGTCGCGAACGCGGTGGCCGGGCAATATGTCGAGGGCAAGGACATCGTGTTCGAGATCGTCGACCCCACCCGGCTTTGGGTCGATGCGACCGCATTCGACCCGGCGGTCGCGGCGGGCATCACGGGCGCGTCCGCCGTCACCGCCGACGGCCGTCCGTTGACGGTAGAACTGGTGGGCCTGGGCCTCTCGCTTCGACAGGGCGCCGTGCCGCTGCAGTTCCGCATCATGGCCCCCCCGGCGGGTCTGTCCGTGGGCAGCCCGGTGACTGTGATCGCCAGCGTCCCCGTCGATGCGACTGGCATGGCGCTGCCGCGGTCCTCGGTGGTGCGGATGCCGAACGGCGGCTCGGCGGTATGGGACCACGTCTCGGCCGAACGCTTCGTCCCGCGGCCCGTGCGGTTGCAGCCGCTGGACGGCGCCACCGTCCTGGTGCTGGCCGGGGTGAAGCCGGGCAGCCGCATCGTCACGCAAGGCGCCGACCTGCTGAACCAGGTGCGCTGATGGGGTCGCTGTTCAACGCCCTGGTCACAGCAAGCCTGCGGAACCGGGTGTTCGTCATGGTGGGGGCCCTCGTGCTGATCGGCTACGGCGGCTTCGCTTTGACCAGGCTGCCCGTCGACGTCTTCCCCGACCTGAACCGCCCGACCGTCACTGTCATGACCGAGGCCGAGGGCATGGCGCCCGAGGAGGTCGAGCAGCTCGTCACCTATCCGCTCGAGACCGCGATGAACGGCATGCCCGGCGTCACCCGCGTGCGGTCCGTCTCGGGCGTCGGCCTGTCGATCGTCTACGTCGAGTTCGACTGGGGCGCCGACATCTACCTCGACCGCCAGCAGGTCGCCGAGCGGCTGGCATCCGTGCGCGAGCAGATGCCGAGCGGCGTGGTGCCGCAGATGGGGCCGATCACCTCCATCATGGGCGAGATCATGCTCGTCGCGATGTCATCAGACGGCGGCGCAACGCCCATGGAGCTGCGGGAACTGGCCGACTTCACGGTGCGGCCGCGCCTGCTCTCCATCCCCGGCGTCGCCCAGGTGATCCCGATCGGCGGCGACGTGCGGCAGTTCCAGGTCACGCC
>JAYUCA010000399.1:0-1849 GCA_043740535.1 Rhodospirillales bacterium
CCCTGATGGACGCCGCCGGCTACCAGGCGCTGCTGGAGACGGCTTGATGAACCACGCCATGGACGTGCTCATTGAGCTGGCCGACCTCGAGGCCGCCGACAGCTTCGTCGCGCGCCACATCGCCCCGTCCGAGGCCGACATCGCCGGCATGCTCGGCATCGTCGGCGCCGCGTCGCTGGACGACCTGGCCGCCCGCACCGTGCCCGGCGCCATCCGCAGCGACACGCTCGATGCCCTGCCGCCGGCCATCGACGAGGCCGCGGCCATCGCCGAGCTGCGCGGCCTCGCGGCCCTGAACGGCGTGCAGGGCCGGGCCATCACCAGCCTGATCGGCCAGGGCTATCACGGCACGCACACCCCGCCCGTCATCCTGCGCAACGTGCTGGAGAACCCCGGCTGGTACACCGCCTACACCCCATACCAGGCCGAGATCGCCCAGGGCCGGCTGGAGGCGCTGCTGAACTTCCAGACCATGATCTGCGACCTGACCGCGATGCCCATCGCCAACGCCAGCCTGCTGGACGAAGCGACCGCCGCCGCCGAGGCCGTGACGATGGCGCACGCCGCGACGAAGTCGAAGTCCGGCACCATCGCCGTGTGCACGGATCTCCATCCGCAGACCCGCGCCGTGCTCGCCACCCGCGCCGCGCCGCTCGGTCTGCAGCTGATCGACGTCGCCCCCGGTCAGCCCGCCGCCATCGCCGCGGCGGCGCCCTTTGCCGTCGTGCTGCAATACCCCGGCACCACCGGCGCCATCCGCGACCTGCACGCCGAGATCGCCGCCGCGCATGAACAAGGCGCGCTGGCGATCGTCTGCACGGACCTGCTGTCTCTCGTGCTGCTGACCCCCCCGGGCGAGATGGGCGCCGACGTCGTCGTCGGCTCGGCCCAGCGCTTCGGCGTACCCATGGGATTCGGCGGCCCGCACGCCGGCTTCTTCGCGACCAGGGACCAGTTCAAGCGCCTGATGCCCGGCCGCCTGGTCGGCGTCAGCCAGGACGCGGCCGGCGCACCCGCGCTGCGCCTTGCCTTGCAGACCCGCGAACAGCACATCCGCCGGGAAAAGGCGACCAGCAACATCTGCACCGCACAGGTGCTGCTCGCCGTCATCGCCGGCATGTATGCCGCCTGGCACGGCCCCATCGGCCTCCGCCGCATCGCCCGCCGGGTCAACCTGCAGGCCCGGCTGCTGGCTGGCGCGGCCGAGGCCGCCGGCCTGCGGCTGCGCCACGCGGCGTATTTCGACACCATCGCGTTCGACGCCCCGGACGCGGACGCGCTGCTGGCCCGCGCCGTCGATGCCGGGTTCAACTTCCGCCGCCTCGATGGCGACGGCCTGGCCATCGCGCTGGACGAAACCGTCACCCGCCCGCAGCTCGAACAGCTAGCGGGCCTGCTCGGCAGCCCGCTGGCTGCCGCCCCCGCCGCGATCCCGGCCTATTTGTCCCGCGGCACGCCGGTGCTGCCGCAACCGGTGTTCAGCGCCTACCACGCCGAGCACGAGATGCTGCGCTACCTGAAGCGGCTGGAAGACAAGGACGTGGCGCTGAACCGCAGCATGATCCCGCTCGGCTCGTGCACGATGAAGCTGAACGCGACGGCGGAGATGATCCCGATCACGCTGCCGGGCTTTTCCGACATCCACCCCTTCGCCCCCGCCGCGCAGACCGAGGGCTATGACATCCTGATCCACCGCCTGGCCGACTGGCTATGCGCCGTCACCGGCTTCGCCGCCGTTTCGTTGCAGCCGAACGCCGGCAGCCAGGGCGAATACGCCGGCCTGCTCGCCATCCGCGCATTCCACGCGGCACACCGGCAAGCCAATCGCAATATCTGTTTGATCCCGTCG
>JAYUCA010000400.1:0-5516 GCA_043740535.1 Rhodospirillales bacterium
GGCCGTATTGCTGTCCGGGCGGCCGCCCGGCCGGGCGGCCGCGCGGCTTGTGGCGGCGGGGGCTGGCGTCGGCGGGCTGCCGCCCGTGACGTCCAGGCCCAGCGTGTCCCGCACCCATTCGTTCTGCTCGATCGTCGGTGCGCCTGCCGGCATTTGTTGCTCTCACGGATCGCTTCTCTATGTCACGGGATTGCGATCACGGTAAAGCCGCGGGGACGACGGGTCGGGATGCGCATGTCCCTGCTCCGGCGCAACGGGGGGTGCGAGCGTTTCATGCTTTCCTCACCAATCGACCGTAGATCCGGTTGCCGAAAGCAGCGCGCCATTCGGTGTTCCAACCGGTGTCGAACAACTCCTGCCAAAATGAAACGGGCGGGTTCCTGGCCCAAAAGGGCAGATCCGAGCAGTATCGGACGCGGCGTATTGCTGCGAACAGAGCATGGGATGGCAAAACTTGCCGGGCACGATGTTGGCCTTTCGGCGCGTGATCGCGGCATTCCGTGAGGCGGACTGGCTTTCGGCCCAGCGCGCCCATGCCTGGTGCGTCGTGCTTGTCCTGGCGACGTCTGCGATGGCCGTGGTCTGGGTGGGGTTGTCTCACGACGGCGTCGATTTATGGGGCAAGCCGCTCGGCACCGACTTCCTCAGCTTCTGGACGGCGTCGCGCTTCGCCCTCGATGGCCAGCCGACGCTGGCCTATGACATGCTGGCGCATGCGGCGGCCCAGCGCGCCTTGTTCCCGGCGGCCGAGCCCGGCTACTACGCGTTCTTCTATCCGCCGGTCTTCCTGCTGATCTGCCTGCCGCTGGCGATGGCGCCGTATCTGGCGGCGCTCGTGCTTTGGCTGGCGGCCGGGTTCGTGGCGCTGCTGGCCTGCGTTCGCCGGCTGTTGCCGCAGCGTTGGGCGATCCTGCCGGTTTTCGCGTTTCCCGGCGTGCTGCTGAATGTCGAGCACGGGCAGAACGCCTTTCTGAGCGCGGGGTGCTTCGGCGGCTTCATGCTGCTGCTGCAGCGGCGGCCGTTCGTCGCGGGACTGTGCCTGGGCGGCCTGGTGTTCAAGCCGCATCTGCTGTTGGCCGCACCCGTCGCGTTGCTCGCTGGCCGCCGCTGGGCCGCGATCGCGGGGGGCGTCACGTCCGGGCTGGGGCTTGGGCTGGCGTCGCTGTATTGTTTCGGCGCAGGCACCTGGCTCGCGTTCCTCGATGCGGCGCCGCTCGCCCGGGAGACGCTGGAACAGGACCTGGTCGGACCCGCCAAGATGCAGAGCATGTTCGCCGCCATCCGCGTGCTGCATGGCAGCGTGACGGTCGCCTACGCGGCGCAGGTCATGGTCGCCGTCTTCGCGGCGACATTGCTGGGCGCCGCGGCCGGCCGCCGGCCCGGCGCGTCCGCGGAAGGCGCGCTGCTGATCGTCGCGACCCTGCTGTGCACGCCGTTCCTGCTTGATTACGACCTGGTGTGCATGGCGCTGCCGATCGCCTGGGTGATGGCGGAGGCGCTGCGCACGGGATGGCTCCCGTGGGAGAAATCGGCGTTGTTCGCGGCCTATGTCCTGCCGCTGGTGTCGCGTCCGTTGGCCATCAGCCTCGGGCTGCCCATCGCGCCGATGGTCATCCTGGCGCTGCTGCTGGCGGTCGGCCGCCGCGCTTCGGCGTTGGCCGGGCGGCGGGTGGCGGGGTCAAGCTTTGCCTGACGCGATACGGGCAGGCCGGATGCAGCTGGCCGCCGCGCTGGGCCTGCTGGCCTGGGCGGCGATCGTGCGGCTGCCGTTTGCCGGCAACACCGGCGAGGACGAGATCTTCTTCGCGCTGGTCGCCCAGCGGTGGCTGGATGGGTTGCTGCCCTATGTCGCCAGCTTCGACGTGAAGCCCGCCGGGCTGTTCGCGGTGTTCGCCGTGGCGCAGGCCCTGTTCGGCACGTCGGTGGCCACCATCAAGGGGCTGGAGATCGCGTGCTGTGCGGCGACGGCGTTCGGTTTGCATCTGATCGGCGCCCGGCACCTGTCGCGGCCGGCCGGATGGATCGCGGCGGTGCTGTATCCGGTCTACTCGCTGGCGCTGTCGGGGGTGAATGCGCCGACCGAGCTGCTGAAGGCGCCGTTCGAGGTGTTCGCGGTGCTCGCGGCGCTGGAGGCGGTTCGGGGCGGCAGGGTGCGGCTGGGCTGGATTGGCGCGGCGGGGCTGCTGCTGGGCGGGGCCGCCACGGTCAAGCAGACGGCCGCCTTCACGGCTGTGGCGCTTGTGCTGGCGATCGTGCCGCGCATCCGCGAGCGGCAGGCCTGGGCGGCGGTCGCGTTCGGGGTTGGCATCGTGGCGCTGCCGGCGGGTTTCGCCGCGCTTTATCTGTCCAGCGGCGAGTTGCCGGCGTTGCTGTCCGGGGCGGTGTTCGGCGCAGCGGGGCGCCTCAGCGGCGACAATGTGGGCTTCATCGAGGGGGTGCTGCGGTTCCCGCCCGGGATGAAGCCGCTGATCGTGCTGCTGATCGCCGCGATGCTGGCGCTGACGCGGGGCGGACGGCTGCGCGCCGGGCCGCTGGGTCCGGGGCGCCGGTTCATCGTGGCGTGGCTGGCGGGGGAGGCGGCGGGCATCATCGCCACCCGGTCGATGTACGACCATTACTTCCTGGCGTTGGTGCCGCCGCTGGCGCTGCTGACGGGGATCACGCTGTGGCATCTGTTCGACGTGCCGCACGCGCGGCGGGTTGTCGTGGCGGCCTCGGTGCTGGCGCTTGCGCTGGCCTGGCCGCCCTTGTTCGATTGGCGCGGCCTGGCGCACCGGTCGGACTTCGCCGCCGCCGCTGCGGTGGGGGACCGGTTGACGGAGGCGGGCGTGGCGCCGGATGGGCGCATCCTGGTCGTGGACCGAGGGTTGCTGGTCCATCTGCTGTCGGGGCGCGCCGTCGCTTCGCGGTATTTCCATCCGCAGCACCTGCTGTGCAGCTTTCCTGCCCCCGATGCGGATCCCCTGGCCGTTGCGTTGTCGGGGCGGCCTGGCGCCATCGTCGTCGCCGACACGCGGCACGGCATGGTGTGCGAGCGTGACGACCGGTGGGCGGAGCTGCTGACGGCGATCGACGCCGGGTACTGCCTGGCGGGGCATGTGCCGGGGGAGGCCGACGATTTCGACATCTATGTCGCGCGAAAGGACGGTCAGGCGAGCTGCCCGGTCACGTCGCCCGTTGTTTCGGCGCGGGTGGGTTCCTTATAGGGGTCCCAAGGCTTTGTCGGGAGGCGACTTGGAGCATAAAAGGACCAGGACCGACGGCTATCCGTTGCACCGCGAGTCACGCATGACCAGGGTGACAGATCCTCAATTCATCGAAAGCACCGCAGGGCAGGTTGCGGCGGAACTCGCTCGACGCGGTGGTGCGCCAGACCAGCGGTGACCATCGCCATCCCGTCAGACATCCCCGACAACCAGCCTCATTCAAGCAAGGGCTGCACAGCGGACCGTTCCTCGATACCAACGTCTTCGATAGCGCGGCGCTCAAAGAGGTGTCGTGGCCGGCGGACACTATCCGGTGGGTGGCCCGGTTCGATGGGTTTCTCAGGACTGCGTTAACCGAACTGCAAGTGGTTGAGGTGCTGGGAAGACCGCGGCGTGCACCGAAAATCACGCCATTGTTTCTGGAAAAGCTGCGGCATGTCTTCGCGGCGGCGGAGCTGGTGAGGATCGTTGAACCCGTGACCGGCTGCCGCGATCCGAAGGACGATAAGTTCTGGGAACTTGCCGTTAACGGCCGAGCCGACGTGATCATTTCGGGTGACGCCGATTTGCTTGTGCTCGACAGTTTCAGGGGCATCCCGATTATCGCTCCCGCCGGCTTTGTCTTCGCGCACGTCAGGTGATCGACTCGCCGATGGCACGTTCGGACGGTGACGGTGGTGGGTTGCAGGACCCACCCTACGACGGGTCGGTTTAGACCTGCAGGTAGCAGAAGCGTTCGCTGACGATCTTGCCGTCGGCAACCTGGTATATGCCGACCTCGTCCATCGCCATGCGTTCGCCGGTGGCCTTCGGGGTTACGTCGATCGTGAAGCGCACCACGAACTGGTCGCCGTTCACGTAGGGGCCTGCGATCGCCGTATCGTGGATCTCGTGGTTGGCATACCACCATTCGCCCTTCTGCTTCACGGCCGCCTTGCCGTGGATGGCGGCCATCGGGCCGTCCATGGCCTCGAAGCTCGCGATCGCGTCGGCGTTGTAGGTTGCGGCGGCTTTGTCGTGGTCACCGGCCTTCAGCATGTCGGTGAAGGCCTTGGCCAGCTCGATGGTCGTCATAGCCGTTCTCCTCAAGAGACGGGATCATGCTACACGATCCCCAGTGCGCGATGCCAATGACGCTTCTGCGTGGGGCTATACGATCTGGTTCCGCAGCGCCGTCTCGCCGCGCCATAGCCGGGCCAGGTTCTCCATCAGGATCTCCACCACGTTGCGCTCGTAGCTGCGCGTCTCGCCGCCCAGATGCGACGTGATGAACACGTTCGGCAGCGTCCACAGCAACGAGCTTTCCGGCAGCGGCTCTTCCATCGTGGTGTCCAGTGCGGCCCCTTCGATCTGCCGGACAGCGAGGGCCTGGATCAGCGCCGGTTCGGTCACGCAGCCGCCGCGGGCGACGTTGACCAGGTAGGCCGAGGGCTTCATCAGGCCGAGCGCCCGGGCGTCGATGACTCCCTGGGTCTCGGGCGTCAGCGGGCAGGTCAGGGCGACGAAGTCCGCCTGCGGCAGCAGTTCCGGCAGGTCGGACAGGGCGTGCACGGAATCGGCGCCGTTCAGCCCGCGCGCCGGGTCCTGGCGGACGCCGATGACGGTCATCTCGAAGGCCTTCGCCAGGGCGGCCAACCGGCCACCGATGCCGCCCAGCCCCAGGATCAGCAGGGTCTTGCCGGTCAGCTCGTCTTCGCGCAGCGCGAAGTCGCCCTGCATCGGGCGCCACAGCTTCCGGGCCTGGTTGTCCCGCGCCTCCGGCAGGCGGCGCACCAGCGCCAGGATCAGCGCCATTGCGTGCTGCGCGACGGCCCTGGCGTTGGCGCCCTGCGCGCTGGCCAGGCGGACGCCTCGGGCCGCCAGCGCCGCCTGGTCGTACTGGTTCACGCCGGCGCTGATCGACTGGATGAAGCGCAGCCTGGGCGCATGGTCCAGCAGGTGGTTCCGCCACATGCCGGACACCAGCACCACGTCGGCCTCGGCGACGAAACGCTCGAACTCGGCTGGGGTGCGCGCTTCGAGCACGTTGAGGCCCGGGTGATCGGCGTGGAGGCAGGCCTTGATCTGGTAGGCGGGATGCGCGACGCAGATCGTCAACGCGTGTTTTGCCGGCAGCATCGGCCCGTCCATGGTTGTGCCGGGGAAGCCTAAGCAGAGTTGCGCTGACATGCCAACGGATTGCGTCGCAGAGCTTCGTGTCAGCGCCACTCCGCTTAGGGTCCGTCAGGAAATAACCGATCGTATTTGTTCGTTGCGAGGTCGGATTTCATAGTTCCATTCGCCATGGAACTCGTTGCGGATCAAATTGAT